>NZ_JAYKGJ010000005.1 GCF_036860695.1 Rosettibacter firmus
AACACTTTTGGTAGTGGGAAGTTCTATCTTTCTGTTTCATTCACAAAGAACACTACAATTAAGAACTATCCAAATTGTGTATACTACTTGGATGGCAACGTTTGGGTAATAGGCGGAGCCACATTAACGATCGAAAGTGGGGTGCAGGTCAACCTGGGAAATTACAACTTCCATGTTGGTTACTGGAGTAGTGAATCTGGTGTCTTACAAGCTAATGGAGTCACGTTTACTGGGAGTGGTAACGGGATCCTTCAGTTCGAATACACTGCCACCGGGCAATTAATATACTGTGAATTTGCCTATCAACTGAAAGTGAATGCGCGTCAGCAAGCAAATGTTGTTATAAATCAATCAAATTTTGGAGTAATGTGCTCTGTGGAGAATACATCATCTATCGTCTTGAATGCAAAGAATAATTATTGGGGAGATCCCAGTGGGCCAAAACATTCAACAAATCCAAACGGCCAAGGTGCGAGGGTCAGTGATAAGGTAGACTTTATACCTTTTAAAACTTCACTTATACCTACTATACTTTATTGGCCAGTAACAGAGACATACACGGTAACTCAGGACTACGGTGCCTACAACGAGATTGGCAATTCCAAGTACCACACTGGAATTGATTTAGTTACAAGCAATCGATTGGTTGTTGCAACATTTTCTGGTACGGTTCATAGCATTAAGAACAACACGGATGGTTGGGGGAATGCAATAATTATAAATCACGGGGAAGGCATTTACAGTCTGTATGCCCACCTAGCCAGTTTTGCCCAGAATTTCTCCATTGGGCAATTAATCACGGTTGGGCAACTGATTGGAACGATGGGCAGTACAGGTAACGTAACGGGAGTACATCTCCACTTTGAAGTAAAAACGGATGGTTCGTGGGGTAATGGTTACACAGATGATATTCCGGATGGTTATGGATATAAAGATCCACGATTATATATCTTGCCTTTCTTTGAGGCTGATATTTCTCCGGTTGTTGTACGGGTTACATCAAATGATACTCTTGATGTGAGATCGGGTCCTTCCCCCGAGTACGCTCTTTTGACTAGACTAATTCCGAATCAACGATATGTAGCTTACAAAGCAAACAGCAATTGGTACAAAATCTATTTACCAAATGCAAGTGGACCCATCTCAGGTTGGTCGATTAGTACATCGTCACTTACTGAGGAACCTACTGCACGTTATTTGCAAATAATAAATACAGGCGGTACTGGTCTCTTTGTCAGAACAGAAGCAGGAACGAATTTTCCACCAGTAAAGACAAAGAACGGATTTACAAATCTCAAAGTCTGGGATGATCAACGTTTTCCAATCATTGACCAAACTACTGTGGGTGGTGTAACATGGTACAAGATAGATTTACCAACTTTGGCCAGTCAATCTCAAGGGTGGATTAGCGGTGACTTTGTAACTGGAATTGTCAATTCTGATCAAACTATCCCCGAATATTTTTTGCTTCGCCAGAATTATCCTAATCCATTTAATCTTTCAACCACTATATCATTTGATCTACCATCGAAATCTTTTGTATCATTAAAGGTTTTTGATGTTTTAGGAAAAGAGGTTTCTAATCTTGTTTCTGAAGAGCTGCCTGCTGGAACATATTCACGACAATGGAATGCGGTAGGTTTAGCAAGTGGAATATATTTCTACCGTTTGCAAGCTGGTTCATTTATAGAAACAAAGAAATTAATATTAATGAAATAAAATTTAGCTCTGCTTAAGTCCTGCGTGCATAAATTTTTTAAAATATCTGTGGATATTGAGTAAAGATTAATTGGAAATAGATGAAATTAATCTTTTTTATAGTCTAACCACATTTGGGGTAGGTATGAAAAGAAAAATATTATCAACGATTTTTTTCATTCTTTTAGCAATTAATCTTTCATTTTCTCAAATACAGAATCCCGAGTGGGTTAATTTTACTGCAAATAAAGATATTAGAGCACTATTAATTGAAGGTAATTACGTCTGGGTTGGGACAACTGGAGGTTTAGTTAAGGTAAATATGCTTACAGGTGAGAAAGTTAATTATAATAAAATAAACTCACGTCTGCCAGATAATTATGTTAATGCAATAGCCATAGATTCACATGGTAACAAATGGATTGGGACATGGGGAGGAGGCTTAGCAAAGTTTGATGGAGTAAACTGGACTGTTTATAACGCATCAAATTCAGATCTGCCAGCTAATCGGGTTTATGCTATAGCCATAGATTCACAGGGGAACAAATGGATTGGGACTTGGGGAGAAGGCTTAGCAAAGTTTGATGGAGTAAACTGGACTGTTTATAACGCATCAAATTCAGGTCTGCCATATGATTATGTTTATGCTATAGCCATAGATTTACAGGGGAACAAATGGATTGGGACTTGGGGAGGAGGTTTAACAAAGTTTGATGGAGTAAACTGGACTGTTTATAACACATCAAATTCAGGTCTGCCAGATAATGATGTTTTTGCAATAGCCATAGATTCACAAGGGAACAAATGGATTGGGACATATGGAGGCTTAGCAAAGTTTGATGGTGTAAACTGGATTGTTTATAAAACATGGAATTCAGGTCTGCCATCTAATCGGGTCAGTGCAATAGCCATAGATTCAGAGGGGAACAAATGGATTGGGACATATAGAGGCTTAGCAAAGTTTGATGGAACAAATTGGACTGTTTATAACACATCAAATTCAGATTTGCCAGATAATAGTGTTTATGCAATAACTATCGATTCACAAGGGAACAAATGGATTGGGACATATGGAGGCTTAGCAAAGTTTGATGGAACAAATTGGACTGTTTACAGCTCATCAAATTCAGGTCTACCAGATGATGAGGTTCTTGCAATAGCCATAGATTCAGAGGGGAACAAATGGATTGGGACAGAGTATGGAGGCTTAGCAAAGTTTGATGGAGTAAATTGGACTGTTTATGACGAATGGAATTCAGGTTTGCCATCTAATTATGTTAATGCAATAGCCATAGATTCAGAGGGGAACAAATGGATTGGGACATATGGAGGCTTAGCAAAGTTTGATGGTGTAAACTGGATTGTTTATAAAACATGGAATTCAGGTCTGCCAGATGATGTTGTTAATGCAATAGCCATAGATTCACAAGGGAACAAATGGATTGGGACTTGGGGTGGAGGCTTAGCAAAGTTTGATGGAGTAAACTGGACTGTTTATAACACATTAAATTCAGGTCTGCCAGATAATGATGTTAATGCAATAGTCATAGATTCGCAGGGGGACAAATGGATTGGGACAGATGGTGGAGGCTTAGCAGTGTATCGTGAGGGTGGAGTAATACTTGATGTTAATGAGAAAGAAGAAAATACTATGCCTAAGAAATTTTCACTATATCAAAATTATCCTAATCCATTTAATTCAAGTACAATAATTGAGTTTGAACTCGCAGATATTTCTAATGTTAAACTTGAGTTATATGATGTATTGGGGAGAAAGTTAAGAACAATTATTTCAAATGAACTTCAAGCTGGAAGACACCAGTTTAGATTTGATGCTGCTGATTTACCAAGTGGAATTTACTTTTATGTTTTATCAACTAATAAATTTATTGAATCAAAAAAGATGATGCTAATTAAATAATGAACAACAAATCATTTTTTTTATTATAAAACTCAATTGTATTTTAGCCTGATAATCACTTCAAACTTACGAAGTTAGTGAATTTTATAAATTAACTTATTTTTACTGCATATTATTAATAAAAAATTAAAGTTAGAAAATTTTTAGTACTTTGTTATTATAAGTATTATTAAGAAAAGCTTATTATAATAACTAGTTTTTGATTTATCTTTAGTTACATAACCTCATTACAGCAATCTTTTTTCTAAAATTTATAACAAGCCTGATTTAATAGCTGAATGTTTTTTAACAGCTCTTTTATTAGTAGCATTACATATCTAGTATGTTTTTCTAATTTGCATGTTTGAGGAATCCTGTGTATAAATTTTAGTAACTATCCCTGTTGGATTGATGACCTGTCCTGTTATTGTAAACTTATTCTATTAGATGACTTTTATATACTGTTAATTAACACGAAGTGTTTTATTGCTCTTATTTTAATAGCTATTTTAGTTTTCCATCAGGTGAGAATTTGTTTTTAATTATCTCGTTTAGCTATTTAAGTAATGCTTTTATTATTTTTATTTTGGCTCTGAAATTTTGATTAAAGTGGGGTAATATTTCTTAAGAATCTATAAATTAAATACAAAGAATGTTTAAAATACATTTTGAGAATATTTTGTTATCTAATTAGGAATATTACAGAATAAATTATCTTCATAATTATTAAATAAAAATATTCACTTAAATTAGTAATAGCTTTTTTTAAAAAAATTTATTGCCAATATTAAATACAATTAAACTCATTTCAAATAAAATCATTTATAGTTATTTTTATTATGTAATAAGATTGGTTCAACATGAAATATTTTGATCCTGTAACACAAGACCCGATTTATGTAAATAATCGATATTCCTCTTCGATGAGACCAGTAGTTTTTGAAAGCAATGGTTGTAAAGTGTTAGGGACTTTGCTTCTTGCTTCTGGCGAAGAATTACATCCTGTTATAATTCTATTACATGGATTTCCTGGAAATGAAACTAACATGGACTTAGCTCATGTATTTAGAAGGCAGGGATTTAATGTTCTGATTTTTCACTATCGCGGTTGCTGGGGTAGCGAAGGTGATTATTCATGGAAAAATTTAATAGAAGATTTGGATGCAGCAATAAAATTTTTGAGAACAGATGAATCAAAAGATTTATACAGAATAGATAGCAAGAAAATTATACTTATTGGTTATAGCATGGGTGGTTTTGCTGCAATGTATTATTCAGTATTCCATAAAGAGATAAAAAATGTTGCATCAATTGCTGGATTTAATCCAGGAGCTTTTGGTGAAATTTTGGAATTGAGTAAAGAAATTTATGAACATAGTTTAGATAAAATTAATTTTGCAACACAACTTGTTAAAAATACTACAGCAGAAAAATTACTGAATGAATTAATAGAATATAAAAATGAATGGAACTTATTAAATTATGTTAGCAAGTTATCACAAAAAAATCTTTTACTAATTGCTGCCGAATATGATTCAACAGCTCCACTTGAAATTCACCATATTCCATTAGTTGCAGCACTTAGTCTTATTAATGCTGAAAATTTTGTTCAATATGTTCTTGGTTGTGGTCATTCATTTATTGATAAAAGAATTGAACTTGCTAGAATAATTTCAAACTGGTTATCAAGAGTAGAGTTTTAAATGGAAAAGAAAAAAAATTTATGCGATATGCCTGCTGAAGAGTTTAAAGATGCAGGTTTTAAATTAATTGAATGGTCAGCAAATTATCTTAACAATATTGAAAAACTTCCTGTTCTGCCTGATATTAAACCTGGTGATATAAAACTAAAATTGCCAACTGAACCACCAGAAAATGGAGAAAAGTTTGATGAAATTATTTCTGATATCGATAAAATAATTTTACCAGGTATTACTCACTGGCAACATCCAAATTTTATGGCTTATTTTGCTTCAACTGCAAGTGGTCCGGGAATTCTGGCAGATATTGTTAGTTCAACTTTTAATTCGAATGGAATGGTCTGGAAATCTTCACCTGCATTAACAGAACTTGAACAAACTGTACTTGAATGGTATCGCAAAATTTTAAATCTTTCAGAAGAATTCAAAGGTATAATTTACGATACTGCTTCAGTAAGTTCATTACATGGAATTGCAGCTGCACGTGAAAATCTTAATCTTAATATAAGAAATAAAGGAATGACAGGAATACCTAAACTTAGACTTTATTGTTCGGAACAAGCACATTCTTCAATTGATAAAGCTGCAATTACACTGGGAATTGGTTTAGAAGGAATTAAAAAAATTCCAGTAGATTCTGATTTTCAATTAATTCCAGCCGAACTTGAAAAAGCAATTGAAGATGATATAAAAAATGGAATTCTTCCTTTTTGCGTAGTAGCTACGATTGGTACAACATCTACAACAAGTGTAGATCCAGTGGACAAAATCGCAGAGATTTGTAAAAAATATAATTTATGGTTACATGTTGATGCAGCTTATGCTGGAGTTACAGCCATGCTTCCAGAAATGAAAGATTATTTTATAGGAATAAATGAAGCAGATTCTATTGTTACTAATCCGCACAAATGGCTTTTTGTCCCGATTGACTTAAGTGTATTTTATACAAAAAAACCTGAAGTATTAAAACGAGCTTTTTCACTTGTACCTGAATATTTGAAAACAAACGAAGATTCACTGGTCGATAATTTAATGGATTATGGAATTCAACTTGGAAGAAGATTTCGTGCATTGAAGTTATGGTTTGTTATTAGATATTTTGGAGTAAATGGATTAAAAGAAAGAATTAGAGAACATATTCGTTTAGCAAAACTATTTGCAAGCTGGATTGATGAACATCCAATGTTCGAAAGACTTGCCCCAACTCATTTTAGCACTGTTTGTTTTAGAGCTAAGATTGATGGAATGAACGAAGATTCCTTAAATAATCTAAATGAAAAATTAATTAATGAGATTAATTCAACTGGAAAACTTTTTTTAACTCACACTAAACTTAATAATAAGTTTACTTTAAGACTTGTTGTATCTGGAATAAGACAGGAAGAAAGGCATGTAAAACAAGCATGGGATTTGATTAATAAGAAATTGCATGAATTAATTAATTTGAAGTAATTTTAAAACACAATATTTTTGTATAAGATAAATTCAAGAGGGCATTCATTGAAAAATGTTTTTTTGTTTCTACTAAGTTTATCATCTCTTCAAGCTCAGATAAATTTAGATAGTTTACTGAGAGTAAATCCATCACTGCCAGAAACATCTCAAGTCGATATTCTAATAAATAATTGTTGGTTAATGAGAAATAAAAATCCGCAACTGGCTAAAAAGTACGGCGAAGAAGCAATATCTAAGGCTAAGAAATCAAATAAAAAAAATTTACAGGCAAAAGCGATGAATATACTTGGTGTGGTTTATCGTAATCTCGGTGAACATGAAAAAGCATTAGATCTTTTTAATGATGCACTCAATATTGCTATAGAAACAAAAGATTCAATTCAAATGGCTTATTCATATAATAATGTTGGAGGTATATATCGACTACAGGGAAATAATTCACTTGCACTCGAGTATGTTTATAGAGGTCTTGAGATATTTGAAAAATTTAATCACGCAGAAGGGAAAGCATTTTGTTCTATAAATATTGGTTTGATTTATAAAAATCAAGAAAACTTTGATCAAGCACTTGAACATTTTATGAATGTTTTGCAATTGAGAAGAAAAACTAAAGATGAACCAGGAATTGCTTTGACATTAATTTTAATTGGTGAAACATATATTGCTAAAGAAGATATTAATAATGCACTTAAATTTTATTTACTGGCAGAAGCAAAATATAAAAAACTCAATGATCTTAGAGGACTTGCATCTGCATGGGGAGGAATTGGTAAAGTATATGAGTTAAAAGGTGAGTATGAAAAAGCAATAAATTATCATACACGAGCATTAAATTACTCGAGAGAATTGAATTATTTAGATGGTCAGGTAATGAATCTTAATAGACTTGCTATAATTCATGCAAAATTAAATAAATTAAAAGAAGCAGAAGAATTTTTAAAACAAGCTAAAAGTCTGGCAAAATACTTAAGTGCAGCCTACCTGGTTCTGGATTGCTATAATCAATGGATCAATTATTATGAAATTATTAATGATTATAAAAACGCATTTTATTATAGTAAAAAAATTGACACAGTGAAAGATTCATTAATTAGTAAACAAAATGTTTCTGTAATAAAAACTATGGAATCAATATATAAAGCTGAAAAATCTGAGAGAGAAAAAGCAATATTACAAAAAGATAAAGAGTTAGCAGAAAAACAACGAGATTATTTTATTCTAATTACACTTTTAATTCTTTTGATAGCAGTTATTACATATAGTCGTTACATTACAAAGAAAATTGCAAACGAAAAATTGAAGAAACTTAATTTGATGAAAGATACTCTTTTTAGAATTATAGCTCACGATTTAAGAAATCCTTTTAGTATAATGTTTGGTTATATAAATTTACTAAAAGATAATTATGACACATTAAACGATGAAGAAAAATTAACCTTCATAACAAACATGGGAAAAGCTGCTAAGCAAAATCTTCACTTGCTGGAAAATTTATTATTGTGGTCACGTTTGCAGACTGGCAAACTTGAAGTAAATATGAGAGTATTAGATTTATATGAAATAATTATTGAAAACTTTTTAGCACTGAGCGAATTAGCAAAAGATAAAAATATAAATCTCGAAACCTCAATCAATGATGAACTGAAAGTGAAAGCAGATGAAAACATGCTCAATTTTATATTAAAAAACTTAATTCATAATGGGATTAAATATACTCATAAAGGAGGCAAGGTCTATGTAAGTGCAGAGAAGATGGATAAGTTTGTAAAAATAAATATTGAAGATAATGGTACAGGATTAGATGAGTTAACAAAGAGTAAACTTTTTGAATATGATTTAAATAAAAGAAAAAATGGTACAGAAGGAGAAGGAGGTTCTGGACTGGGATTAATAATTTGTAAAGAGTTTATAGAAAAGCTTGGTGGAAATTTGTATGTGTTTAGTGAGCTTAATAAGGGAACAAAATTTTCATTTACATTACCATCTGCAAATTGAATTCTATAGCATCAAATAATAATACTTAATTTTCTGAAATATCATTTGTTTAAGAAATTATATAATTAATTACTGGTTCAAGAGAGCCAATACAACGAAATTGTTTTATAAAGTTTGCAACAAAGAAAAAATTATTATCACTATTTAATAAAGTAGCTACATCTATTAAAATATTTTTCCCTTAAGTATACTTCTAAATTATTAAGTTTTTTGTCTTGTAAAAAAAACAATATTGCTATTTAAACGTTCCCTTAAATATCTCTTCTAAAGTTGATTTAGTTGAGTTGTGACAATTATGAACTATTAATTTGATGGTTTATTTAATTTTCTTTTAAGTAATGACTTTAAAAATTGCATATAAGAAAATTTGTTTTCTAAACGAGTCGGCGAATGATCAATAATTTCTTTTGCTGGTTTATTTAATCAAAGCATTGTTAATATTAGCTGATTCTTTCCTTTGTGTTTGATTTTTTCTTTCATCTTTTACAGGAAAAAATTCAATCTATCCATAGGTTTGAATTTTCTTGAGTTATTTTCCTTAAATGAAATAGTTCAACTATTTCCAGTATCTTATCAGGATATATTAAATATTTTCACCTGCTTCGAATATGTAACCTAAACTTCTTATACTTTTTATATAAACGGGATTTGAAGGATCATCTTCAAAATATTTTCTTAATCTTGATATGAATATATCAACTGTTCTTGTTTCAGCTTCTGGATTCATATTCCAGACATTCTCTAATAATTCTTTCCTGCTAATTATTCTTCCTTTATTCTCTATAAGATATTTTAGAAGTATGGCTTCAAAGTATGTAAGATTAAATTCAGATTTCCCTTTTCTGAATCTCAGAGTGTCAAAATTAATTTCACAATCACCAAATTTGTAAACAGGATTTTGTTTAATTGATTTTATGTACCAGTTTTTTCTTTTGAGCATTCCTTTAATTCTCAATAACAATTCCTGCAGATGAAATGGCTTTGTAATGTAATCATCTGCACCAATTTCGAGACCTTTAACTTTATCATCAACAGTAGTGCGAGCTGTTAGCATTAAAATCGGAATCTGAGGATCTTTTTCTCTTACCTTAGCTGCAACTTCAAAACCATTTTGGTATGGAAGCATAATATCGAGAATGATTAAATCGTAATTGCCTTTATTGAATTTTTCGATTGCCTGTGTTCCGTCTTTAGCCCAATCGATTATGTAACCTTCTTCCGATAAATTATATTCAAGACCTGTTGCAAGGCTTTCTTCATCTTCAACTAAAAGGATTCTGGCATTAAAAATATTTTCTTCACTCATAGTTTCTTACTTTTTGTTGTTCTCTTTATTATAGGAAGTTCAATTATAAAAGTTGTACCTTTACCTTTGCCTTCACTTTTTACGGAAATTTTTCCTTTATGATTTCTTATAATTTCTTTAACCAGGTAAAGACCAAGTCCAGTGCCTTTTACATTAGGTATGTCTTTATCGTAAATTCTGTAAAACTTCTGAAAAATATTTTTTTGCTCGTTAGGTGGAATCCCGATTCCGTAATCTTTGAAATATATTTCAACTTTATTAAAAAATGTATTAACTGACACAATTATTTTTGGTTCACCTGTAGTGTATTTGATAGAGTTATCAATAAGATTATCAAATACCATTTTAAAGGCATTAACATCAATAAAAATTTTTGCTGAGTTAATACATTGGAAGTTAATAGCGTTATCCTTCAATCTGAATTGTTCTGCTGATTCTTTTATTAGACGATCAAGTATTTCACATGAATCATATACTTCAAAGTTTGCTTTATTTTTTCTGCTCTCAAGAGCAGATATTTCAAGTATAGTACTTATAAGTTTTTGCAATCTTGCTGTATCTCTTAACATCTGATCAATGAATTCTTTTTGCTTTTCTGCAGGAACATTTCGGGAATTCAGAGTTTCAAGATAAAGTTGAATTGAAGATAATGGGGATTTTAATTCGTGAGTTATGTTAGCAATAAAATTATCATATAGTCTTGTTAAATTTATCTGCACATTTAAATGTCTGAAAATCAGAACCATACTAAATGACAAACCAACAAGTAAAACTATTCCACCAACAAAAGGAAAAACGTTGGGGGTATTAATTACAATTTGAGGAGATACCTTTTCTCCAACCTTTTCAAATATCAGATAGTTTGATATATACCAGTAGATCCACAATCCAAGAAGTGCAAGCCAAACAATTTGTGCAAGAATAAAAATAGCAAGGTCATGAGCAAGCGAATTTCTTTTACGCATTTTTAAATAATTAAAATTTCTTTACGCATAATATCAATTATCTTAAAATCAAGTTCAATCTAAAACCAAATTTATTTACAGTTCTTTTACATTACTATATTAATATTTTTTACAAATTTTAGTAACAAATATATGAGAATAAAAAATGAAAGTTCTTTTAGTCTATCCCGAAACTCCGGCAACATACTGGAGTTTCAAAGATGCATTGAAGTTTATATCAAAGAAAGCTGCAGAACCACCGCTTGGTTTAATTACTGTAGCTGCAATGCTTCCAAGTGAATGGGAAAAAAAATTGATTGATATGAATGTGAGTAAACTTCAAGATGAAGATTTACTCTGGGCAGATTATGTTTTTATAAGCGGAATGAATGTACATCTAAATTCATTTAGAGAAATTGTAAGGCGGTGTAATAAACTTGGAATCAAAGTGGTTGCTGGAGGACCACTTGCTACTACTCAGTATAGTGATTTACTCGGAGTTGATCACTTTGTTCTGAATGAAGCAGAAATCACTTTACCAAAGTTTTTAGAGGATTTAAAGAAAGGAACTGCCAAACAAGTTTATTGTACTGATGAATTTCCAGATATTAGTATAACTCCAGTTCCATTGTTTGAATTACTTGATATGAAAAAGTATGCATCGATGAGTGTGCAGTATTCACGTGGCTGTCCTTATGATTGCGAATTTTGTAGCATTACCATGCTTAATGGTAGAAAACCAAGAACAAAATCACCTGAGCAATTTATCAAAGAATTAAATCGCTTGTGCGAACTTGGGTATAAAGGATCAATATCCGTTGTTGATGATAATTTTATTGGAAATAAAAGAAAACTAAAAGATGAATTTCTTCCGGCATTGATTCAATGGTCAAAAGAACATAATTATATTTTTAATTTCATAACTGAAGTTTCTGTTAATCTTGCTGATGACGATGAGTTAATGAATATGATGATTGAAGCTGGTTTTAGTAGTGTTTTTGTTGGTATTGAAACTCCGAACAGCGATAGTCTTGCTGAATGTGGAAAAACTCAAAACCTTAGAAGAAATCTTGTTGATTCTGTTAAAAAATTGCAACGGGCTGGATTTGTAGTTTCTGGGGGTTTTATTGTTGGTTTTGATAATGATACTGAAAAAGTGTTTGATGAACAGATTCAATTCATTCAACAGAGTGGAATTACTAACGCAATGGTTGGGTTGCTTAATGCACCAACTGGAACAAAACTTTATAAAAGAATGAAAGCTGAAGGAAGACTTATTGATATGTTCTCTGGAAATAATATGGATGCTTCAATCAATTTTGTCCCTAAAATGAATTATAAAACACTTATTCGTGGTTATAGTAATCTCCTTCATACAATTTATTCTCAGAAAGAATATTTCAGAAGATTGAATGAATTTCTTAAAGAATACCGAGTTCCTAAATGGCAGACAAGTAAAATTTCTTTACGCGAAATTAAGGCATTCTTTAGATTAATATGGATACTTGGAATTGTTGAGAAAGGGAAAAAATATTTCTGGAAACTTCTATTCCTGACATTATTCAAATATCCTAAAAAATTTACTACAGCAATGACTCTTGCAGTTTATGGATATCATTTTAGAAGAGTAATTAGAGCAGTATAATATTTTATGCAGATTGATTACATAATCTTGACTTCAAATAAAGGTATTTCTAAATGATTTGTAACAATCTGGTTGTTATTATCATCTGCAGGCATTTTTTTTACTCACTTAAAAATTGTTATAAAGAAAATATTTAAGCCAGAACCGAACATATTCTCTTCTAACGTAAGTCCATTTGGTCAAACCTATTCCGTATCGTTCGTTATAAATATTCTTCAATCATTTTTCTTAAGTGAAATTGTTCAGCTATTTCCAGCATTATTTTCTATTTATTACAGGATTGATTTTAAAATTTTTATAATATACTTCTTAAGGTCTTTCTCTCATGCAGAAGAATCTTTGTCTCTATCTTATCTACTTTTTCTCTCTTACATTTTCATTTTTAAATGACTTACTTACGAACTGTATATCCTGAGATAAGAGCCACTTGAAATCTTTTATTAGTACTTTCTTACTTCCAGATCGTTTTCTTATATTTGTGTTTAAAAATTCTTGGAGGTGTAAAATCGCAAAGTCAAATAATGATGTAGTAGATAAAATTGTATCGCTTGCCAAGCGAAGGGGATTTGTTTTTCAATCAAGTGAAATTTATGGTGGTTTGAATGGTTGCTGGGATTATGGTCCACTGGGGGTAGAATTATTGCGTAATATAAAAGAAGAGTGGTGGAAAGCAATGACTTATCGTGATGATATTGAAGGTTTGGATGCAGCTATTCTAATGCATCCACGTGTCTGGGAAGCAAGCGGTCATGTCGAAAATTTTACTGATCCAATGATTGATTGCAAACAATGTAAATCCAGATTTCGTCTCGATACTTTAACCGAGATGATTTCTGATAAGAATAAAGAAAAAGCAATTAAGGAACTCGATATCAATCTGTTTAATCAGGAAGGTTCAATAGACGACAAATTTACTTCTATATTAGAAAATCAAAATCTTGCTCCTAAATTGCTGGAATTAATTAATTGTCCACAATGCGGAAATAAAGGTACATTTACACAACCAAGAAAATTTAATTTAATGTTCAAAACTTTTTTGGGTCCCGTAGAAGATGAAAGTAATGTAATTTATTTACGACCAGAAACAGCTCAAGGAATCTATGTAAACTTTTTAAATGTGGCTAATTCAAGTAGACAGAAACTTCCATTTGGCATTGCTCAAATTGGTAAAGCTTTCCGCAATGAAATTAATACAAAAAATTTTCTTTTTAGAACTCGCGAATTTGAACAAATGGAAATGCAATATTTTGTTAAACCAGGCACCGATAAAAAATATTTTGATGAATGGAAAGAAATAAGAATCGAATGGTATAAATCACTTGGAATGACACCATCAAAACTACGCTTTCACGATCATCCCAAAGATAAATTAGCCCACTACGCAAAAGAAGCTACTGATATTGAATATGAATTTCCATTTGGCTGGGGAGAAATTGAAGGTATTCATAATAGAACTGATTATGATTTAAGTCGTCATCAGGAATATTCTGGTAAGTCACAACTTTATTTTGATGATGAAACAAAAGAAAAATATATTCCATATATCATTGAAACTTCAGCAGGAGCCAGTCGTTCTTTTATGGCATTTTTAATTGATGCTTACTATGAAGAAGAAGTTAATGGTGAGTTAAGGAGTGTTTTAAGATTTCATCCTAAGTTAGCTCCAATTAAAGCTGCTATTTTTCCACTTGTTAATAAAGATGGAATGCCAGAAGTTGCATTAAAAATTGAATCTCAATTAAGACCACACTTAAAAATATTTTATGATGATAAAGGTGCAATAGGTCGTCGTTATCGAAGAATGGACGAAGCTGGTACGCCATTCTGCATTACTGTTGATACTCAAACTTTGCAAGACGAAACAGTTACTGTTCGCGATAGAGATTCAATGAATCAAGTGCGTGTTTCTATTAGTAATTTATTGAATTATCTTCTCGAAAAATTAAGATAGACAACAAGAGCATAAACAAATTTACAAGTTTACTTCGGTTTTTGTTTATGCTCTTAATTTTATAAAATAAATACTTTACATTGATACTTCGAAGGGCATGAATTAATTTTAATAAATCCTAAAACAAAATTTCCTTTAATGCAACTAAATAATGTCACAAATTAAAGGAGTTAGATGAATGAAAAACAAATTGCTGTTTATTTTTCTATTTGCAAGTTTTATAATTACTTCAGCTCAATATAGAAAAATCCAGTTTGTTCAATATAAATTGGATAATGGGCTGAATGTTATTTTACATCAGGATAATTCCACTCCAATTGTTGTAGTTTCAGTTTTATATCATGTTGGAAGTAAAAATGAAGATCCCGAAAGAACTGGCTTTGCACATTTCTTTGAACATCTAATGTTCGAAGGCTCTCCAAATATTCCAAGAGGAGAATATTTTAAAATAATTGAAGCTGCTGGTGGAGAATTAAATGCAAATACATCTTTTGATCGAACATTTTATTATGAAATTCTTCCATCAAATCAATTGGAACTTGGTTTGTATATGGAATCAGAAAGAATGCTTCATCTAAAGATTGACAGCATAGGTGTGGAAACACAAAGGAAAGTTGTAAAAGAAGAGAGAAAACAACGCTACGAAAATCAACCTTATGGTTCATTGATTGAAAAATTATTTAGTAATGCTTACAAAGTTCATCCTTATCGATGGACTCCAATTGGTCAGGTACAATATATCGATCAAGCTAAATTAGAAGAATTTATTGCTTTCTACAAAAAATATTATGTACCACAAAATGCAACTTTAAGTATAGCAGGTGATATTGATATTGAAAAGACTAAAGAATTAGTTCAAAAATATTTTGGAGAAATACCACCTGGAAATGAAGAAATTGTTCGTCCAAAAATTGTTGAACCAGAAAAAACTGAAGAAGTAAGAGAGATTATTTACGATAATGTTCAACTTCCACTGGTTGTTTTTGGATATCATATGCCAGCGCAGGGGACTCCAGATTATTATGCATTGAGTATGTTAACAACATTATTATCTGGTGGCGAAAGTTCCAGATTACAAAAGGAAGTTAAAGATAAACAGCAAAAAGCATTAGCAATTGCTTCAATACCAATACCTATGGAAGATCCAGGATTATTTATTGTTTATGGATTGGCAAATGTTGGCGTTACAGCAGAAGATTTAGAAGCTTCTATTCAAAAAGAAATAGACAAAGTTAAAAATGAATTAATAAGTGAATATGAATTCAAAAAAATAAGAAATCAAATCGAAAGTGATTTTGTTAGAAGTAATTCAACAATGCGTGGAATAGCTGAAAGTTTAGCTAATTATTTTGTTTATTATGGTGATGCAAATTTAATTAATACTGAAATTCAAAGATATATGAAAGTAACACGAGAAGATATTAAAAGAGTTGCCAATAAATACTTACGAAATGAAAATAGAGTAGTTCTTTATTACTTACCAAAATCACTCGAAAAAAAATGAACAATGTCAAATCAATTTTGTAGGGCAAAATGAATTAAAGGAGTTTTAAAAATGGTAAAAAAATTACTTCTAATTATATCCTTAGTATTTATTTTCACATCATTAAATGCACAGGTTGATAGATCAAAAAGACCTCAAGCAGGTCCAGCCCCGGAAGTAAAAATTGGCGAATATGAATCTTTCGAACTCCCTAATGGATTGAAAGTTTTTGTAGTTGAAAATCATAAGTTACCGAGAGTGACTTTTAATTTATATATCGATATAGATCCAATACTGGAAGGAGAAAATGTAGGTTATGTTTCTGCTGCTGGTGAATTGTTAAAAACAGGTACTAAAACAAGAACAAAAGATCAAATTGATGAAGAAATAGATTTTATTGGTGCAGAACTTTCTACTTCTGCTAATGGCATTACTGCATCGGGATTAGAAAAACATAAAGAAAAAATTCTTGAGATAATGGCAGATATTGCTTTAAATGCAAATTTCAAACAGGAAGAACTTGATAAAATAAAAAAACAAATGCTTTCGGCAATTGCTGTATCTAAAGATGAACCAAATTCAATTGCAAGAAGAGTTAGTTCTGTTTTGATGTTCGGAAAAAATCATCCATATGGAGAACCAGAAACAGAAGAGTCTATTAATTCAATTACACTCGAAATGTGTAAGGAATATTATCAAACTTATTTTAGACCAAATGTGGCTTATCTTGCTGTTGTAGGTGATATAACAAAAGAAAAAGCAAAATCTTTAATTCAAAAATATTTTGGGAAATGGGAGAAAAAAGAAGTTCCCAAAAAAACATACGATACTCCAAAACCACCATTAATTAATAAAGTATGTTTAGTAGATAGACCTAATTCAGTTCAATCGGTAATTGCAATTTGTTATCCTGTAGAATTAAAAGTTGGGAGTGAAGATGAGATAAAAGCTTCTGTAACAAATCTTATACTTGGAGGTAGTGCTACTGGCAGATTGTTTATGAATCTTCGTGAAGCAAAAGGTTACACATACGGATCATATTCACAACTAAAATCTGATCCTTTAATTGGAAATTTTATTGCATTTGCTCAGGTGAGAAATAGTGTTACTGATAGCTCAATAACAGAAATTTTAAAAGAAATGAAAAGAATCAGAAATGAAAAAATTTCTCAAGAAGAACTTGATAAAGCAAAAAATTATTTAGCAGGTGAATTTATAAGGAGTCTGGAAAATCCAGCTACTATTGCTCAATTTGCAATAAACACAGCAAGATTTAATCTTCCCAAAGACTATTATAGAAATTATTTAAAAAATCTTGCAGCTGTTACAGTAGATGATGTAATGGAGATGGCAAAAAAATATATACTACCTTCTAATTCTTATTTACTTGTAGTTGGAAATGGTGCTGAGATATCAGAAAAATTGAAGAATTTTAGTATTACCGGGAAAATTGAATATTACGATGTATTCGGGAATTTGTATGATCCATCACAAAAAAAATTACCAGCTGGTTTAACCGTAGATCAAGTATTAAACAAATATATTGATGTTATTGGCGGGAAAGAAAAAATAAATAGTATTAAAGATAGAACAATTAAATTATCAGGCTCAACTCAAGGTATGAATATTACTGTTACCATTTCTCAAAAATATCCTGATAAGTTATTGCAGGTAATAGATGCTGGAGTTTTTCAACAAAAGACTGTTTTTGATGGTGAGAAAGGAAAAGTTGAAGTAATGGGACAGGTGCAGGATCTAAATAATGAACAAATTGAAAATTTGAAAGGACAGGCAATTGATGCAGTGCTTGATTATTCAAAATATGGAATAAAACCTGAACTCGTTGCTATTGAAACTATTAATGGGAAGGATGCTTATAAGGTGACTCTAACATCATCATCAGGAAATAAAACAATTCAGTATTATGATGTTGAAAGTGGATATTTAATTAGAATAGTCAGTAATGTTACAACTCCTCAAGGGACCTTTACTCAAACAATGGATATGAGTGATTATCGAGAAGTCAATGGAATAAAATATCCATTCAAGTATATTCAAAGTTTTGGACCACAATCAATTGAATTAACAGTTTTATCTGTTGAAATGAATACAGGATTACCTGATTCACTGTTCGAAGTTAAATAAAATTATTTTGTGGCCATTTCAATATTACTTTTGAAATGGCCTCTTTTTATTTTTGTAATTGATTTTTTAGAAAGTTTAAAATGAAAAATTATTCAGTAATAGTATTCGATCTGGGAAATGTACTAATCCCTTTTGATTATGGAAGAATCATTAATAAACTAAATTCAATTGAAGATGGACTTGGATTTAAGTTTGCCAATCTTTATAAAGAACATTATGAATTCCACAGAAATTTTGAGCGTGGATTAGTATCACGTGAAGAATTCTTAAATACAATGCTTGACTGGACAGATCATAAAATTAATCCTGATGAATTTTGTAAAATTTATTCAGATATTTTTTCGTTGAACGAAAATGTAATTTCTTTGATACCTGTATTAAAAAAGAATTATACTGTACTGCTACTTTCAAACACAAATGAAATTCATGAAGAATATGGATATAGGCATTACGAGTTTTTAAAGTATTTTGATAAAATCTTTCTTTCCTATAAAGTTGGTGCAGTTAAACCAGAAGAAAAAATTTATAAAGCAGTTGAAACTTTTTCTCAAAAACCTTCTTCAGAACATTTATTTATTGATGACATCCCTGATTATGTAGAAGGTGCAAAAAAATGTGGCTGGGATGGAATTGTTTTTCAAAACTATGAACAATTAGTAAATGATTTGAAATTAAGAAATATTATTCTTGATGGAATTAACTAAGCCAGTTTTTCCATATTTCAGGTTTATATCCCACTGTAACTTCTTTACCACAGCGAACAATTGGAGTTTTTAATAGCAATGAATCATTTAATAATTCTTCTTCAATATTAAAGACCATAAATTGCAGATTTCTTTTTTTAAATTGCTTCCCTTCTCTGTCAATTAATTCTTCGAGTGGGATTTTTACTTTTATATTCTCAAGTTCTCCTTTTGTTAATCCTTTTTCGTTCAAATCTCTAAAATGGTATTTAATTCCTCTTTCCTTAAAAAATCTTTCTGCTTTTCGTGTGTCATTGCAGCTTTTAGTTCCGATTATCTGGATATTTAATTGATTCATAATTTCTCCAATAAAATTGTATACCAAAATTCATAATCATATTTTTGAATACAAAAATAAAAATTATTAATTGGGTTTATTATGCATTTATTAAAAAAAATTATTTATATAATCATTGCAGGAATTATAGCTATGAGTTGTACTAAAAAAGAAGAAATAAAAGATGATTTCAAATATGTAACTGAACAATTTGCAGACTTAAGAATTCAGAGATATAAAGTTGAAGGTTTTGAAAATCTTACTCTTCAGCAGAAAAAATTAGTTTATTATCTATATCAGGCAGCACTATATGGAAGAGATATAATCTGGGATCAAAATTATAAACATAATTTGTTAATCAGAAAAACACTGGAAACTATTGTAAGAACTTATAATGGTGATAGAACAAATTTAGAGTTTGCAAAATTTTTAGAGTATACAAAACGTGTCTGGTTTTCAAATGGGATTCATCATCATTACTCGAATAAAAAATTTCTGCCAGAATTTTCGAAGGAGTATTTTGTTCACTTAATTAATAATTCTAATAAAGATGAACTTCCATTAGATAAGAATGAAACAGTAGAAGACTTAATTAGAAAATTAGAACCAATTTTATTTGATCCCACAGTTGATGCAATAAAAGTAAATCAAGATTCTAAATTTGATTTGATAAAAACATCAGCTGTAAATTTTTATGAGAACTTAAGTCAAAAAGAAGTTGAAGATTATTATAAAAAAATTATTGATCCAAAAGATATGCATCCAGTTTCTTATGGATTGAATTCAAAATTAATTAAACAAAATGGACGTATTTATGAACGCATCTGGAAATTAAATGGAATGTATGATGCTGCTATTCAAAAAATTATTTACTGGCTTAAAAAAGCTGTTGAAGTAGCTGAAAATGAACAACAGAAAAAAGCACTTAGTTTATTGATTGAATACTATGAAACTGGTGATTTAAAAAAGTGGGATGAATATAATATAGAATGGGTAAAAGATACTTCATCTGTAGTTGATGTTATTAATGGATTTATTGAAACTTATAATGATCCATTGGGATACAGAGCATCTTTTGAATCTGTAGTGTCTTTTAAGGATTTCGAAGCTACAAAAAGAATTCAAGCTATAAGTGAAAATGCACAATGGTTTGAAGATAATTCACCAATAATGACAGAGCATAAAAAAGAAAATGTTAAAGGAATATCTGCAAAAGTAATAACAGTTGTTGTTGAATCTGGCGATGCATCTCCTTCAACTCCGATTGGAATTAATTTACCAAATGCAGAATGGATAAGAAAAGAACATGGTTCAAAATCTGTAAATTTAGGTAATATAGTTCACTCGTATAATAAAGCAATGGAAAATAGTGGATTGATAGAAGAATTTGCTTATTCACAGGAAGAAATAGAACGTGCTAAAAAATATGGTGCACTTGCAAGCGATTTACATACAGATATGCATGAAGTTATTGGTCACGCATCTGGGAAATTAAAACCAGGTGTTGGTCAACCAAATGAAACATTAAAAAATTATGCATCAACACTTGAAGAAGCTCGTGCTGATTTAGTGGCTCTATATTTTATTATGGACAAAAAATTAGTAGATATTGGTGTAATGCCTTCACTTGAAGTTGGAAAAGCTGAATATGATTCATATATAAGAAATGGATTAATAGTTCAACTTGCAAGGATTAAACCTGGAGAAAATTTAGAAGAAGCTCATATGAGAAATAGGCAATTGATTTCAAAATGGGCTTATGAAAAAGGTTTATCGGATAATGTAATTGAGAAGAAAATTAGAGATGGAAAAACATTTTTTGTAATAAATGATTATGAGAAGCTGAGAAAATTATTTGGAGAACTGCTACGTGAAATTCAGAGAATTAAATCAGAAGGTGATTATGAAGCAGGAAAAAATCTTGTAGAAAAATATGGAGTAAAAGTCGATACTGAATTACATAAAGAAGTGCTTGAAAGATATAAAAAATTAAATATCGCACCTTATGCAGGTTTTATAAATCCAAAATTAACTCCAGTATTTAAGGATGGAGAAATAATAGATGTGCAGATTGAATATCCTGAAGATTTTACAGAACAAATGCTCTATTATGCAAAAGAATATTCAGTTTTACCTGTAAATAACTGAACGATTTTGTATTCTTAGATGTGAATAAACTAAAATTATATACTAAACAAATTTACGTGTTACTACTATTTTGTACTTATTAGTTTATGAAAATGTAAATCATGTTATTACACTAATTAATGTTGTTCCTTTACTTGCTTAAGGATAATTAATGATATCTGTATTAATAAAAGTTATTATCTAAAATTATAAGAATATATCTTCAATGGATTTATATCCAGAATGATAACTCGAAAGAAAAGAATAGATTTGCCAGAAATTTTTAATAATCTTGCTTGAACTCTTTAAGTATTTTAATAACTCGTTTTAATAATACAAGAATAATTATTATAATAATTGAAAGTACAATCCATTTAGTCATTTCTAAATGATTGCTTTTTTTATTGTAATTCTAAAACAATATCACTAAAAATATTGTGAGATTAATCATAGTAAATATAATATTTCAAAATATTTGGACTATAAAACTTCCATAAATAGAAATTCATAAGGGTATAATTTTTGCTGTTCACCTTGGTTTGTAAAATAATTTGTTTATAAAATTTTTTTTGATATTAATTAATAAAAAGTTATATTAATAGTGGCTAATGAGGGTTATATTCAAGTTTCGAGTTCCCTTAATTTAAATTACCTGCTAATTGATGCAGGCAAATAGATATGAAATGTATGCTAAAAAGGGTACTGATTATTTTACTTTTCCTGATATCTTCTGTTCTGGGCTCTAATAATCTTAAATTACAAATTACCAATTCTCTTGTTGAAAAAGGATTTGAAAATGTTTCTGTAACAATTAATTCTACCGATGTAGTAATAACTTTAGAAAATAGAAAATACCGTTATAATGTTGATGCTCTAACTGAGATTATGAAAGAGATATTAGAATTCAAGGAAGTAAAAATGATAACAATAGTTTTTTTAAAAAATCAGATACCTGTTGTATCCATTAAATATGATAATAATGATTTTAAAAATGTTATAACAGATGAACAAAAGATGAGAACCTTAAAAGAGAAAGTTATAATATCTTACAATGTAAGTGAAAACATGAGTGAAGTTAGCTATAGTAATAGTTCTAATAACAAATTTGATATTATCATTAATCCAGGATTTAAAGGACAATTTGGTGATTATGATAATCCTGTAAGAGCTCAGGTTAATATTATACCTGAAATAAGAACTTCTTTCTGGCAAGGGATGGATTTAGTAGCTCAATTATTAATACCTGTATATAATGAATTTCAAGGTGAGGAATCAATTCATCCAGGCATAATCTCATTTAATCAGAATTTTAGATTAAAGGAAAATTATTTCATTTCATCTTCTATTGGTTATTTTACTGAAAATAGATATGGATTTGATATATCAGCAGCAAAAATATTTTTTAATGGTGATCTGATTGCAGGATTTAATTTAGGTTATACAGGTTATCTTTCATTTATAAGTAACAAAATCTTTTATTCTGATTTATACTTATGGACAACTAATTTTAGTGTAGAATATAGAATTAATAAATATGATTTAACGTTAGGTATATTAGCTGGAAAGTTTTTATATGGTGATAATAGCATAAGATTGAATATTAATAGAGAATTTGGAGAAGTTGAAATAGGTTTTTTCATTGTTCATTCAGATAGAGGGAAATCAAATGGGGGTTTAAATTTTTCTATACCATTATTTCCTTCAACGTATGCACGTCCTTCTACAGTAAGATTAAGAACAGCAGAATCATTTAGATGGGAATATAAAGTGAAAGGAGAACTGGAATCGTTGATCGGTATAACTTATTACACAGGGAATACTTTTTTTAGAACACTAAAAAAGTACAATCCGAATTTAATTCTGAATAAAATAAGTAAATAAATTTTATTCTATAACATTTAAGGAGTATAGTATGTTAACAAAAAACAAACACTTATTAAATTATCTTGTAATAACAATGATAATTCTTTTTGGTACGATATTTATAAGTTGTGAAAGTACCAAAACTGCTCCAATTCTTCCCCCACCTCCTACGGAGGTTCAACCACCAGCACCCTTAATTCTCAATGGTTATGTAAGAGATGCAGTGAGTTTAGCATCTATACAGTCAGCCACTGTTATAATAGCTAATGAAGCTGGTGACATTTTAACAACTCTGGCTACAGATGCAAGCGGAAAATATGCATATGATATCTCGAATATCCCTGCAGCAAAATTGAATATTGGAATATCAGCTGCATCATACACTTCAAAAAAAGTTGTAGCATTAATCGATAGGTCAAATTATACTGCTTCAGTCCCGGTTGCTTATCTTACAAGAATAACCGGAACTACCCAGACGGTTGTAGCATCAAGTGGTGGACAAGTTACTAATTCTTCTTTAGAATCCGTAGGCGGTTTACCTGTAACTTTACAAATTCCACCTAATGCACTCTCTGAAAACAAAGCTATTACTGTTGCTTCATTAACAGTTAATAATACGTTATCATTACCACCGACTACAAATAAGGTAATAACTTCAGCTGCTAATTTTGAACCTACAGGATTAACATTTACTCAACCAGTAACAGTTTCATTTCCACTTCCATATACAACAACAGCTGGTAGAGAGTTAACTTTGTATAGACTTAATCCCATTACATTGGTATGGGAAAATAGAGGTACTGCTATAGTTGATGCTAATGGAAAATCAGCTTCAGCTCAAATAACAGGTTTTTCTACATGGTCTATAGGTGATAATGGAACTTTTACTCAAACAGGTTTTAGTGATACACAACCCGATGCATCAGAGCAGATTGTCCCTAATGGTCAAACTGTTCAACATTCTTATACTCCAATTATAAATATTACTCAAAAAACAGGTGATTTAAGTGATGCCTGGATTAGAAATGTTATAGGTAACATTGATTTATTTTCTGCATATGACTTAAGATTTAATACACAGGGATTAGTACAACCTGTTACAATTTCTTACAATGCATTCCCACAACCAGCTTTACCAACGGAATATCAAAAAGATATTAATAATGATGGTAAAATGGATCATTATAATCCTAATGCACCAAACGAAGTAGGAACATGGAATTGGTCTGCTGTAGTTCAGAGATTTATTGTAACTGTTTCTGGAAGTATCAATGTCGGAGGCAATTCGGCCAATGTTACTGTTGGTTTTAAAGTGTATAAGAAAATTAGAGATGTATGGACATGGGTTAAAAAGCATGATCAGGGCGTAGGAGGTTGATAAATCTATAATTGATATTGATAGTAAGTAGTAAGGTAGTATTTAATTAAACACAATAACTCTTGTTAATAATAGATTAATAATTTTAGGTATAGAAGAATTAATCATTATAAGTTTTATTGATGATAGAAGGAAGAATTTAAAATAAAGTTAACCTTATTTGCGAGCTTCAGCTTTAGAAGAAAATTCTTTGAAAAAGACTAAATCCCAGGGGATACCAGATTTAGTAGATTTGGTTTGACCGGAATTATGTTCGGCAAGACGACGAGAAAGGTCGTTAGTCGAGCCGACATAAAACTTGTTTTTTGATTTACTGAAAATAATGTAAGTAAAAAAAGTACTCATAGTCGGGGTGGAGAGATTTGAACTCTCGACCTCTTCGTCCCGAACGAAGCGCGCTAACCGGGCTGCGCTACACCCCGATCTACTTGTACAAAAATATTGTTTTTGATTTAGATATAAAAATAATTTAATAACTTAAAAGGGGGCAGTATGAAGAAATTTTTTTTAATTTTATTGATAATTAATGTAATAGTATCTCCAATATACGCACAGCTCGCAAAAAATAGCTGGCTGGCAAGTGCAGGTTTAACTTATCCTCGTTTTGTGAATGTTAATGTTACAATATCAAATACAAACTATGGTGGATTTCTATCTCTCCAGAGAAACTTTACAGAACATGTTGGATTAAGACTGACAGGTTCCTATTTACATTTTGAAGGTGAATGGGGTACCCCTGCAACAACATCAGAAACAAATTCTTTAAGCGGAAATTTAGATTTTATATTTTATCTTGTGCCTTGTGAATCTGTATCTCCATTTTTATTTGCTGGTGCTGGAGTTGATTATAGAATGCTCACAAATAAAGCTACCCCAACAATTGATGATAATGCTATAGCTGGACAATTTAATGCTGGATTTGGTTTGGAATGGGAATTAACCTCTAATTTAAGGTTACTTACAGAAGCTGCATATCATCTTGTTTCTAATTCCGAATTTGACGGTGCACTGGGTATAGGCGAAGTTAATGCTAAAGATTCTTACATGGCAATAAAGCTGGGTGTATCATATTATTTCGCAAAAGGAGAACCTTCTAAGTATTGTCAATTATATTCTGGCTTAGCAGCAGAAAAGATTTCTCAAGTCGACTATGAAAGAATTGAAGAAATTATTAAAAGATATATCCCACGAGAAGTTGTTAAAGAAGTAGTAGTTGAAAAACCTGTTAGTGTCGAAAAAGCTAAAGCAGAGAAATGGGTACTGGTAGGTGTTAATTTTGAATTTAATAGTGCTAAAATTACACCTGAATCATATCCAATTCTTTATGATGCAGCTAAAACATTGCTTCAGTATCCTGACCTGAAAGTAGAAATTCAAGGTTATACTGATAACATTGGCTCAGAAGAGTATAATAAAAAATTATCTCAAAGAAGAGCTGATGCTGTAAAAAATTATCTGGTTTCAAAAGGAATTAATCCTGCAAGATTGAAAGCAGTAGGTTATGGAGAATCAAATCCGATTGGAGATAACAATACTGCTAATGGTAGAGCTATGAATAGAAGGATTGAATTTAAAATTCAGTAATAAGTTAAATTAAAATGCCTCTTTACTTTAAAGAGGCATTCTTATAAGTTTGTTTTTAAAATTATCCTTTAATTTTATCCAGTGAGATAAAAAGGAATGCAAAATATTAAAATTAACCAACAATAAAACCTCGGCGACCTTTGGTCAACGAGGATTTTTTTTATATAGATGAGGTATTAATTATGGATACAAAAGATATCAAAGCTAAGATAATTGATGAAGAAGGATTAAATAGAACAATAACTCGTCTTACTCATGAAATACTTGAGAGAAATAAAGGTTCAAAGAATATAGTTTTAATAGGAATGCGGACTCGTGGAGAATTTATTGCTCAAAGAATTAAAGCGAAGATTAAAGAAATTGAAAATTACGAACCAAGTTTTGGTGTACTCGATGTAACTCTTTATCGAGATGATTTTAGAACTCGATTAAAACAGCCTGAAGTATCTGTAACTAATATTACTTTTGATATTAATGAAAAAGATGTAATATTAATAGATGATGTACTTTACACAGGCAGAACAGTTCGTGCTGCAATGGATGCTTTAATGGATCTTGGAAGACCCAGTACAATTCAGCTTTGTGTTCTGGTAGATAGAGGTCATCGAGAACTTCCAATAAAAGCAGATTTTGTTGGTAAAAATATTCCAACTTCAATTGATGAAGAAGTTCGTGTTCGATTAAAAGAAATTGATGGTGAAGATTCAATTTATTTAGTAAATGTTCCTAAAAATTAAGAGAGAGGAAAATGGCACTATCAAGCAGGCATTTATTGGGCTTATATGGAGTACCCAAAGAAGATATCCAATTAATTTTAGATACTGCAACAACCTTCCGAGAAGTATTAGAGAGACCAATCAAAAAAGTACCAACATTACAGGGAAAAACAATTGTAAATTTATTTTATGAAAATTCAACAAGAACAAGAATTTCATTCGAACTTGCACAGAAAAGATTATCAGCCGATACTATTAATTTTTCTACATCAACAAGTAGTACAAAAAAAGGAGAGACATTTAAAGATACAGTTCGAAACATTGAAGCAATGAAAGTTGATATGATTGTTGTTCGACATCAATCAGCTGGAGTACCACATTTCTTAACAAGAATTACTAAAGCAAATATAATAAATGCTGGAGATGGACTTCATGAACATCCAACACAGGCACTTCTTGATATGTATTCAATAAGAGAAAAATTTGGAACATTAAAAGGCTTGAACATTTGTATAGTTGGAGATATTGCACATAGTAGAGTTGCAATGTCAAATATTTTTGGACTTAAAACTATGGGAGCGAATGTATCTGTCTGTGGTCCATCAACTATGATACCTATGGGAATAGAATCTCTGGGAGTTAAAGTTTTAAACGATATCGATAAAGCAATTGCAAATAATGATGTTCTGAACGTTTTAAGAATTCAACTTGAACGAGATGCTGGTAGAAGAATTCCAACTACAAGAGAGTATCACAATTACTTTGGAATTACTACAGAGAGAATCGAAAGAAACAATAAAAATATTGTAATACTTCATCCTGGTCCAATTAATCGAGGTGTTGAAATATCATCCGAAGTTGCTGATGGACCTTATCAAATAATTTTAGATCAGGTTACAAATGGTGTTGCTATAAGAATGGCAGTTCTTTATTTACTTGGTACAATGGTAAATTAAAAGGTGAAAAATGAAAATTATTCTAAAACAGGTTATACTTTTTAATCCATATCAAAAATTAAATGAAAAAAATGATTTATTAATTGAAGATGGCATAATAAAAAAAATTGGTGGTTTGACAGACGAAGAATGGAAATCATCAAAAATTTTTGACTTTGAAAATAAATATTGTGTGCCAGGTTTATTTGATATGCATGTACATTTAAGAGAACCTGGAAGAGAAGATGAAGAAACAATTGAAACAGGTTGTAATGCTGCTGCAGCTGGCGGTTTTACAGAAATTGCTTGTATGCCTAATACTAATCCATGCATCGAAAATGCAGAAGTTGTAAGATTTATAAAGGATAAAGCACAACATCATCTCGTTGAAGTTTATCCAATAGGAGCAGCAACTGTTGAAAGAAAGGGAGAAGCTTTATCTCCAATGTATGAACTATTTGAAGCTGGAGCTGTTGCTTTTTCTGATGATGGGAATGCAATTAAAAATGCTGGAATATTAAGACATGCACTTGAATACTCAAAAATGTTTGATGCACCAATTATTGAACATTGTGAAGATGAATCGTTATCAAATGGGGCAATGAATGAAGGAGTTGTTTCTACTATTCTTGGATTACCAGCTATTCCTAACATTGCAGAAGATTTAATTGTTATTCGAGATATTTTAATGGCTGAATTTACTGGAGCTAAAGTTCATATTGCACATGTTAGTTCTAAAAATGCTGTTGAATTTATAAGACAGGCAAAGAAAAAAAATATAAAAGTAACTGCTGAAGTTACACCACATCATTTTACATTGACAGATGAATCTCTTAAAACATATGATACAAATTTTAAAATGAGTCCGCCACTTCGTACACAAGAAGATATTGATGCTATTATTGAAGGTCTTAAAGATGGTACAATTGATTGCATTGCAAGTGACCACGCTCCACATTCAATTGAAGAAAAAGAGATGGAATTTATATTTGCTCCTAATGGTATCATTGGACTTGAAACTCAACTTGGCTTAGCATTAAGTGAACTTGTACATAAAAAGCATTTGTCTTTTTCACAATTAATTGAAAAACTATCTATAAATCCCAGAAAGATTTTAAACTTACCAGTTCCACTTATCAAAACAGGAGAAAAAGCTAATCTCACTATTATTGATCCAGATTTGATATGGACTGTTGATGTTTCGAAGTTCAAGTCAAAATCTAAAAACTCACCTTTTGATAAACGTTTATTGACAGGGAAATCATTAGCAGTAATTAATAAAGGCAAAATGTT
Source organism: Rosettibacter firmus (assembly GCF_036860695.1). Taxonomy (NCBI): domain Bacteria; kingdom Pseudomonadati; phylum Ignavibacteriota; class Ignavibacteria; order Ignavibacteriales; family Melioribacteraceae; genus Rosettibacter; species Rosettibacter firmus. The sequence continues at coordinate 29,139 of NZ_JAYKGJ010000005.1, forward strand.
TTTCGAAGATAAATTCTTTGATATTTAGTTATTAATTCTGAAATATTAATCACAGTTGTATAAGAGAAGATACAGTAAGAATTTCTCTGTAAAGAATTTTTATGAAATTTCAAATAAATACTGGCATACTGATTGCTTAAAAATCTCCAAATTAATTTATGGAGATTAAATAATGAAAAAGTGGATCTATTTTAATATTGTTAGCTTATTATTAATTGTCTCTTGTGATGATATTCGTTTTGATGATGTCCCACCATCACCACCTACAAACATTAGAACAATCACTGGTGATGAAAGAGTTGATATATACTGGGATCACAGTCCAGAAAGCGATGTTGCTGGTTATAATGTATACTATAGTTATTCTTATGATGGAAGATATACTTTGATAGGTAGTACAGACGATAATTATTTTGTTGACACAGGTTGCGAGAACGGAGTAACATATTATTATGCAGTAACAGCATATGATTACAATAATAATGAAAGTGAACTTAGCAGAGATGTAGTTTATGATACTCCACGTCCCGAAGGCTTTAACCAGGCAGTATTTGATTATCATGTTTCTCCTAACAATTCTGGTTACGATTTTAGTAATTATCAAGTTGTTGCATATAATGACGAAAGTGCAGATTTTTTCTTTGAATATTATGATGGTAAATATTATATAACTGTCTGGGAAGATACAGATATTCAGGATATGGGATTAACTAATGATATTTATGATATAAGTTATGCTCCTGTTAATGGATGGGTTTCAATTAAACCTGGTGAAAACATAAAATATACAGAAGCTATTGTTGGACATACTTATGTTATATGGACATGGGATAATCACTATGCTAAGATACGAATTAAAAATATTACAAGAGAAAGAATGGTTTTTGATTGGGCATATCAGTTAGCAGAAGGAAACAGGGAATTAAAAAGAAACGCAACTAAATTTGATAGAAATAATATGCCTAAATCAATTTCACGCAATTAATGAACTATTAATATCAAATTATGAAAAGCATATTCCATCAGGGATATGCTTTTTTATTTCTTTTAATTTATTTTGTAAGTGATAATTAATGTGAAAAATATTCTAATTAATAAATTGAATAAAATTGTGAATAATGTTTTAATGATAATATTCGCATTCTTTTTTCTTAATTGTAATGTAAGTTATTCTCAGGATATAAAAATTAATGATGTAAGCAAGATATTTATTCATTTCGAAGATGGTTTGAATAACAATGCTATCGATAAATTTTCATCTTATTTTGCTGAGAAAAGTTTTATTAGTCTAAAAAATGGGAACTCGGGTTATTACAGTGCAAATCAATCTTACTATGTTATTAAAGATTTTTTGAGCATTTATAAACCAATTTCATTTAAATTAACTAACATTGTTACAGATTCCACTAATCCATTTGCATCAGGAGTTCTAAAATTTAATAATAATGGAATTAAAGGCACAGCAATTGTCTTTATATCGTTGCAATTAATCAGGAATCAATGGAAAATATCTCAAATTACTATTAATTAAGTTCCTATTAGCGTGATTATCATTAGTTCAAAAACAAAGAAAATTATTTTCTATTTATGTATTGTTCTCCTGGTGTTATCAGGATTTTTATCTCCTGTAGTTGTGAATTATTGTAGAAATAATTGGAAATCATTAATAGATTCACAAATTGAGAGTGATGAAAAAGCAATTAAAGAAAATTTCAAAAAGAAGATAAAGTTCTTATTTAGTGAATCGAGAAATATTAAAAATGATGTTCGGAGAAAGATTAACAAACTTCCTTTTGAACAATTATCTGAAATATTAAAAAACTATAAAACTTTAATTCAGATTTATGATAATCAAAAAAATATAATTTATTGGGATTCAAGGAATTATCTTAATCAAGAAATATATTTAAACCAGAATAATCTCAACAGGATATTTTTTTTCGATGATGATTTAAATGTTTATTTAACCACTATTGATACAATTACAACTCCAAATATTTTTTATGTTTCTGTTAATTTACCTATCGAAAAAAAATACAAATTAAGTAACAAAGATAAATTCGTAAGCTGGTCTGAGTTTCTTTCTAAATCTTTGAATACGAGTGTTGAAGTAAATTACACTTATGCTAAATTAATTAGAAATGGTAAATTTCATTCAACAGAGTTGATTAATAATAAAAGTGAAGTAATAGGAGAAGTTTTATTTGAAAAACCTTCTGTAGATTTCTTATTGAGCGATGTAATAAAAGTGATAAGAACCTTACAGTTATTTTTATTTTTACTGATATTTCTATACTTGATTAATCTCGTTATCTCATTCGTAAGAAAATCGCAGAAAAATTATGTTAAGTTTATTTGCTATTCTCTTATTGTTCTATCATTAAGAATTCTTTTATTCATTTTTAATTTTCCTTCATCATATATAAGAAACTCATTAACAGATGCATCAAACTTCTCATCGAAATTTGCATTTGGAATTGTAAAATCTCCGCTTGAATTCACTCTAACAATTATTACTTTATTCATAATAATTTCTACTGGATTTAAATATTTTATCAAATGGTATAATGAAGGGAAAACTCGAAATAATAATTGGGTAATCTTTATAGGTCTCATTCTTATTAATTACTTTTTAATTTTGTTGCTATGGCGGGGAATGGGGGCATCAATACGAAGTGTAATTTTTGATTCAACAATTCGTTATTTCAAAGAATTTAAATTAATTCCAGAAGCACCTGCTCTACTTATGGATTTCAACATTCTGATGTTTGGAATCTCGTTATTAATTTTTTCGATAATGTTACTGCTTGTTTTGTTTTATTATATTCCAGTAAAAAACAATAAGAACAAATTTTTCAAAGCATTGATAATTTTATTTTTCTGTTTGCAAATATTCGGTTTAGTATTTGATACATTACAAAAAAATCCACAAGGCACGCCAATAATTAGAGTAATATTTTTAAGTACTATTTTTTTATTAGCTTATGTTTTTAATAAGGAAAATTTCAAAAGCATCACTAAATATGTTTATATATCATTCGGGGCATCAATTGTAACAGTAAGTCTTTTAACTTATTATAATTCTGAAATTGAAAGAGAATCTCTTAAAACAACTGCATATGATTTAACTCGTGCTAATCAAAATATTTATCAGTTTATAGTTTACCAGACATTATACGATATTCAAAATAATAATAGTTTGAAAGATGCTTTTCTCGATAACAAAAATTTTTATTCCAGTGCATTTTTAGTCTGGTCAAAAAGTATGCTTTACAAAGAATCAATTCCATCTGCAATAGCTTTTTACAATGCTGAGAAAAAACAAGTAGGAACATTTTCTTCTTCAATAATAGATTTTGGAATTAACGAGAATTTAGAAGAGATAGATGTTAATGAAGATGATATTGTTATAAAAATAATTCCAAATATTTACGGAGATGATTTTTTAATCAAAGGAATAGTAGCAATTAAAAATAATAATAAAATTCTGGGCTATGCATTGATTTATGCTCTATATGAAGAAATTAATTTTAGATTTTTAAATGTTCCAAAATATTTTTTGGCTGAACAACAGGGAATATCATCTGCTATAGATTATGAAAGAGTAAAGATATTTTATTTCAATGATAAAGAATTAGTAAAATCATATGGAGCTTTATCACTTTCTAAAAACGATATTAAAACATTTATAAATGCATCTTTTAATAATACTAATGAAGCATGGTTAAATATTTCATTGAGCGATGAGAAATTTCTTTTTTATATTCTAAAATTAAATGATGATTCTTCTAAAATATTAGCAGTTGGTAAAGCCGAAAAAAGTTTTACATGGAATCTTTCGGATTTCTTCAAAGTCTTTTTTGTTCACTCGATCATAATTTTATTTACACTTATTCTAATTTCATTATGGAATTATAAAGAGTTGCTGAAGTTTTTACAAAGTTATCGAACAAAAATTGCAGTTGCTTTTTTATTTATAGCAATAATACCACTGATAATATTTGCTTTGTACATAAAAAATATTACTGAAGAAAATGCAAGAGAATTTAGAATAGAAGAATTATCAAAATATACTGAACAACTTAAAAATTATCTTAGTGTTTATGAAAATAGTACTATAAAAGATAGTAACTTAATTTTCTTAAAAGCATCGAAAGATCTGGGAATTGAGTTTTCTGTATTTGATAACAAGTATCTTAATTTTAGCACAGAACAAAATTTATATAAGGCAAATTTATTACCAGTAATTGTTCCTTTTAATGTTTATAACAATCTTATTTTGAAGGGATATGATAAAGCATATTTTATTAATGAACTTGAAAACAATCCTTATACTTCAGTTTATTTTAAAATTATTTTTAATGGGAAAAATTATTTAATTGAAGTTAATGATCTTTTAAACAAAATAAGAGTCTCAGTTACAGATAAGGATGTTAATGTATTCATGTTTGGTATAATTTCTCTTGCTGTTATTTTAATAATAATAGTTAGTACTTTACTGGCAAATCAAATTTATTTACCTGTAAAAAAACTTACACATGCAACTCGTTCAGTTGGAAGTGGTGATTTAACAGTAGAAATTAAAGGGAATTATACTGGAGAAATACTGGAGCTTACGGAAGGTTTTAATAAAATGGTTGAGCAGTTAAGGAAAAGTCAATTTGAAATGGTTAAGCTTGAAAGAGAAGCAGCATGGAGAGAAATGGCAAAACAGGTTGCTCACGAAATTAAAAATCCTTTAACACCGATGAAATTATCTGTACAACAATTAATAATAGCTTATAAAGATAAATCTCCTAAGTTTGGAGAAATATTTGATAAAGTTACTGCTACAATAATTAATCAAATTGAAGTATTAAAAAATATAGCAACTGAATTTTCTAATTTTGCAAGAATGCCTAAGTTAAATGTTAATAAAGTTAATCTTGGTAAAATTATAAATGAAACTATAAACTTATTTACAGATGAAAAGTTGTCTATAAAATTAATTTCAGAAAAAGAATTTGTAGTTAATGCAGACGAAGAACATTTGAATAGAACATTTATTAATCTCATTCGTAATTCGATTCAGGCAGAAGCAAAAAATATTTTGATAATAGTTAAAGAAGAACAAAATTATTGTGCTGTAAGAATTTCAGATGATGGTACTGGAATTCCTGAAGAATTTATAGAAAAAGTATTTGAAGAAAATTTTACTACAAAAAAACATGGAATGGGTCTGGGTTTAAGTATGACAAAGAAATTTCTTAACAGTATTGGTGGCACAATAGAAATTGAAAATACATCAGAAAAAGGGACAACATTTTTAATTAAAATTCCATTGGCAGAATAATGCTTACTCAGTATCAAAAAGAAGCTCTCGATTTTAATACACATATTTTATTATCTGCAAATGCTGGCTCTGGCAAGACATTTGTCCTTGCTAAAAGATTTGTAAATATTTTACTGAATGAAAATGTTGAATTAGAAAATCTTGTAGCAATAACTTTTACAGATAAAGCTGCTGGTGAATTAAACAAAAGAATTGCTCTTGAGATTGAAGAACGACTTTTAAATGAAACTGATGCCAACCTAAAAAGAAGATTAGAAAACATAAGAAGACAGCTTGTATTTGCCAATATCTCCACAATCCATTCTTTTTGTGTGAATGTTCTAAGAGAATTTGCTCCTGAAGCTGGAATTGATGCCAATTTTAATCCTGTTGATCAATTAACCGCAGATGAAATATTAGATCAATCCATAAATGAATCGATGAATAAACTCATTATTGATACTGCTTATGAAAAAAAATTAAAGTATCTGATACGATTTTTTGGCTCTCGTAGAATTCTGGAACGACATATTAAAAATGCTATTGGGTCAAGAAAAATTATTGAGCAAAATCTTAAAGAGATTTATTCTAAATCAGAACAGGAAATTGCTGAGTATTTTAAAAACCGTTTTGATGATTTGTTTAATTCTTTGTATAACGAAAGGATTAATAATGTTATAAAAATTATTCAAGTCATAAATAATTTTGTTCTTGATAATAACAAGAATAGCCAAACTGCCATTTCAATATTAGAGATATTGAAGGATTATTCAGATTCTCTTCCACTTAATCAAAAAATGAATATTATAAAATCGTTGGATAAAATATTATTAACTAATAATGATAGAACTGTTAGGACTCAAGGATATCTTAGGAAAAATAGAGAGTACTTCATTGATGAAATTAAAATTGTTGAAGAATTTTTTTCTGAGATTAAATATTTCTATGAACTCGATAAAATAGATGAGTTGCATTTAGAATTAGCTCACTTTGGAAAATGGTTTCTGGATGTTTATGATTATATCCTTAATGTTTATACTGAAAAAAAACACCAGAGAAGTTATGTCGATTTTGAAGATATTCTATTATTGACACAAAAAATTTTAGAACTTGATGAAGTTAAGGAATATTTAAGGGCGAAGTACAAATACATTATGATTGATGAATATCAGGATACAAATGAACTGCAATACAAAATCTTTATGCCAATTCTGGATTATTTGAAACAGGGAAATCTTTTTGTTGTAGGTGACGAAAAGCAAAGTATATATATGTTTAGAGATGCTGAACTTGAAATATTTAATAAAACAAAAGTTGATATTAAAGAAAGCGTGCCAGAAGGGAAATTACTGAATCTTCCCCATAGTTTTAGAATGGCTCCACAAATAGTTCTTTTTACAAATACACTTTTTTCAAAATTATTTTCTAATCCTTCCACAATCTATAATGATGTTGAATATAGTGAATTAATATGTACTAAAAATGAAAGTGAAGAAGGAGCTGTTGAAATATTATTTGCTGACGAAAATGGAATTTCTGAAGCCGAAATGGTTACTAATAAAATAATTGAAATTACATCGGGAGAAAATAAAAAAGTAGATTTAAGTGATATTGGAATATTGTGTAGAAAGAGAGATTTTTTTGAAGAACTTGAAAAAGAGTTTGTTAAAAAGAAAATTCCTTATATAATAATTGGTGGCAAAGGATTCTATCAAAATCAAATTGTTTATGATGTTTATAATTATATCACTTTCCTGCTTAACTTAAATGACGATGCTGCATTAATAGGAATATTACGATCTCCTTTCTATACAATTTCTGATAGAGAACTTTTTGCTATCTCACTTGAAAATGGAAATTCTTTTTTTGATAAATTAATTCAAAAGTCTAATGAAGAAGAGAAATACAAAAAAATAGTAGATACATTATTAAAACATCAAAAGTTAACAATAAGTACAGAACCATATTTCTTAATTAGACAAATTCTACTTGATACAAATTACTGGTCTATTATAGCAGCAAAAAGAAATTCAGAACAGGATGTTGCAAATCTTGAAAAGTTAATATCACTTGCAAGAGATTATTCAAGAAAGAGTTTCAAAAATCTTTATGATTTTGTGATTGCATTGAAAAATTCGATTAAAACTATTGAAGATGAAAGTCAAGCTCAAATTTTTAAAGATAAAGATGCAGTTAAATTATTGACAATTCATCAAGCAAAAGGTCTCGAATTCAAAGTAGTATTTTTATATGGATGTAATAATTATGCAAAGGAAGATACGGTTAAAACTAAAAGCTTGAATGTAGATAAAAATTTTGGTTTGCTTGTAAAAGTCCCACTAAATAAAAATATCTTTGGTGGATTTCATACACCACCAATAGTTTCGCTTTACAATCATATTAATTATAAAAAGAATATAGCAGAAATTAAGAGACTTCTATATGTTGCTGTTACAAGAGCTAAAAATTATCTTTATATAAGTTTATCGCACAAAAATTTTAAACCACAGCGAGATTCCTTTTTCTATTTCATCGATGAAGCTTTAAAACCAGATTACACAGTTGACTCAATTGATTTGCAAGGGAAAATCAAATATATGAAGCAGGAGAGTGATAACTATATTTTTTATGATAAAGACTATCATTTGGAAATTCCATTAATTAAAGAAGTAAAATCTGTTGAAATAAATAATCAAAAGGATGATGAAATTGAAGAGCCAAAAGAATTAATTATTGAAAAAATATCTGATAGACCAAAAGGTGAAATCTTTTCTGCAACCAAAATATCAATTTTTAATCAATGTCCCTGGAAGTATGAACTTATTTATGAACTTGGCTATACAACTATTTATGATATAATAAAGAAGTATTACAATGTTTATGAATTTAATTTTAAGGAAGAAGAAGAATTACAATATCATTCCGATGTGAAAGGTAGAGTAATTCATTCGGTATTAAAAGAAAATCCCGAAATTGAAAATCTTGAAGAGTTAATAGAAAGATATTTAAAAGAAGAATCGATTAATGATGAAAATGCGGTTAGTTTATTAAAACAAAAAATCTATAGCGAGCTCGAAAGATTTTGTTCATCAGAACTTTATAAAAATTTATTGCAGACTAAATCGAAAAACGAAATAGAAATATATTGTAAAGAAGGAGAACACTACTTATTTGGTATTATCGATAAATTAATTTTTGAAAATGACAAAATCATTATTGTTGATTATAAAACTGATAATATCAATGATAACCAGATAGAAGAAAGAGCAAATGAATATTTTATACAATTACAATTCTATGCTTATATTTTAAGTAAGTATTATAAAGAGTATAATTCGTTCTTAACAAGAATTATCTTTACAAAATATCCAGCTAATGTTATCGAAAAAGAAATTACAAGAAACGAATTAAGTTCTTTTAGCAAAGAATTGAATGATATTATAAGTAAAATTATTAATAATGAATTTAATCACAACTTAAATCATTGTAGCAAATGCAATTTTGCTTTAGATGGAGGCAAATGCGTAAAACAAATAGCTCGGAATTATTAATAATACATTTAATAACATTTGTTATTACTGTTTTTGTAATAAGCTCGTGTACTATCTGTAATTTCCCGCTTTATGAATATCCACCGAACTGGAAAGATATTTCTAAAAGAGATAGTGTAATAAATTTGTATTCAAAGTATTTAAAAGGGAAAAAAATATTTTTAGATCCTGGACACGGTGGCGAAGATAGAAAAAATAGAAGCAAGAATGGTGAAATAATTGAAGCAGATGTAAATTTAAAAGTGGCATTATATTTAAGAGAATATCTTGAAAAAGCTGGTGTAACAGTATTTATGTCTCGAGAAGAAGATAAAACTGTACCACTCTTACTAAGATCTGAATTAGCAAATAATTCTAATGCAGATTTATTTATAAGTATTCATCATAATGCACCTGCGAAATGGGAAGATGATTATACAAATTATACTTCTACTTATTATCACGCTAAAGAAGATGATTATGAATATGAACCATCTGAAAGAGATATTGCTCGATATATTCAACGAGATCTTTCTTATGTGATGGGTAATCCTGGTGGATTGGGTTCTTTTGATGGAACTTATTCTGATTACGACATTTATCCTGGAGAAGGATTTTCTGTTTTAAGAAGAACAAAAATTCCTGCTGTACTTGTTGAATGTGCATTTCATACAAGTAGACTCGAAATACTTAGATTGAATGATGAAACATTTAATCAGATTCAAGCCTGGGGTATTTTTTGTGGTATTGCTAAATATTATAGAGCAGGAATTCCTGTAATAGAAATAATAAATGATAGTTTGAAATATGAGAATAATTATTTAAAGATATGTTTTCAGTTGAAAGATTCTTACGGTATAAATCAAAAAGCTATAAAAGTATATTTTGATAAGAATGAAATAAGTTATTCATTTGATAAGCAAACAAATATTGTTTCTACTAAAATAGAAATTTCAGATGATGGAGAGCATCTTATTAGAGTTATATGTGCCAATAAAAATGGAAACCATTCATTGCCTTATCATAAAAAGATTGTAATAAACAAAAATGAAATAAAAATTTTTGATGCAGAATAATTATGAACTTATAAACTTAATAGGAGTTTAATATGAAAATTTATTCAAAGAATGATCTTAATAATTACTTTTTATCCTTAACCTATGATGATATCAGCTTGATACCAACACAAATTTCTAATGTAAAGACCAGAGCAAGCATAAATACAAAATCAAGATTTCTTGATTTAGAATTATCATTACCTATTATTTCAAGTCCAATGGATACAGTAACAGGTATTGAAATGGCAAAGGAATTATCAAATCTGGGTTGTCTTGGTATAGTAAATCGATTTGATTCATCATTAAACGAAATATTTAATAACAATAATGTTATAAATGGAATAAAAGCTGTTTCAATAAATTTAAATGCTGATGATAGATTAATTGAAAAGATTGCAGAAAATAATTTGATTATTTGTATTGATACAGCAAATGCAAGTAATGCATTTGTGCTTAAAAAGTGTGAAGAAATTAAGAAAAAATATAATGTGAAAGTAATTGTAGGGAATATTGCTTCTGGTTCTACATTAAAAGATATATCAAATGCAGGAGCTGATGCAGTTCGTATTGGAATTGGTGGTGGTAGTGTTTGTACAACATCAATTCAAACTGGAATTGGAATAGGTCAGATTTCTTCTATACTCGATGTTTATTTTACAAGAGAAGAACAAAAAATAAAAATTGAATTAATTGCAGATGGTGGTATAAAAAGTCCTGGTGATATTACAAAAGCATTGGCTTGTGGTGCAGATGCTGTTATGCTTGGTAGAATGCTTGCAGGCACAAAAGAAACACCTGGTGAAATAATTAAATACAATGATCAATTATGGAAAAAATATAGAGGTTCGGCATCTTTTGGTGTAAAGATGAAAAATGAATTTATAGAAGGAGAAGAAACATTAATTCCATACAAGGGTTCTGTAAGAAATGTAATTAATGCAATATCCGATGGTTTAAGAAGTGCAATGAGTTATTTGAATTGTAACAGCATTGATGAACTTAAGAAAATCGATTCTTTTGCAGTACTCAGTACAAGTTCGTACATTGAAAGATTGCCAAGAAAGTAGTTTTCTATAAATTATATTCCTTTTTTGAATTTATAATTTAATCTAAGTGAATTAGTAACAACAGATACAGAACTTAAAGACATTGCTAAAGCTGCAAACATTGGATTTAATGCTCCGATAGCAGCTAAAGGTATTAAAACTATATTGTAAATAAATGCCCAGAATAAATTTTGTTTTATAGTTTTTATTGTTAATCTCGAAAGTTTTATAAGTTTTACAATGTTAATTAAATTGCCTTTTAATAAAGTAATATCTGCTGTTTCGATGGCGATATCTGTGCCTGTTCCAATTGCAATTCCAACATCAGCTTGAGCTAATGCTGGTGCATCATTAATTCCATCACCAATCATTGCAACAATATTTTTATTTGATTGATATTGCTTAACAATCTCAGCTTTTTCATTAGGTAAAATTCTTCCTTTATATTCTTTTATACCAGCTTTTTTTGCTATTATTTCAGCTGTTTTTTCGCTGTCTCCAGTTATCATTACTGTACGTATATTCATTTCATTTAATTTAGAAATTGCTTCAATTGAACTACTTTTTAAATTATCTTCAATAACTATAAATCCAGTTAATTTTCTGTCAATAGCAATGCATACTACTGTTTTACCATCTTCGTGAAGTTTTTCATATTCATTTAATAAATGATCTATTTCAACAGAATGTTCTTTCATTAGATTTAAGTTTCCAATTAAAATTGATTTATTATTTACTACACCAGAAACTCCAAAACCAGAATGATTTGAAAAACTATCAGGAGAATTAAAATTAATATTAAGCGTTTTTGCTTTTTCTACAATTGATTTTGCTAAGGGATGTTCAGATTTAGATTCAAGCGATGCAGCGTACGAAAGCAATTCATTCTGGTTTATATCATAAGAATAAATTCCAGTAACAACAGGTTTTCCTTCGGTAAGAGTGCCAGTTTTATCGAAGATTACCGTAGATATTTTATGTGCTAATTCTATTGCTTCGCTATTCTTAAATAAAATTCCATTTGTAGCTCCTAAACCAGTTCCAACAATTATAGCTGTCGGTGTAGCTAAACCAAGTGCACATGGACAGGCAATAATTAACACTGTAACAAAATTTATCAATGCAGTAATAAAGGAAGAATTAGTGGGTATAACCAACCAGCCCAAAAAAGTAATAAGTGCTATTAAAATTACTACAGGTACAAAAATACTTGCAATTCTATCTGCTAATTTTTGAATTTGTGGTTTTGTTGATTGAGCATTTTGTACAAAATTTATTATTTGACCTAATATGGATTTATCACCTATTTGTGTAACTTTGAAATTAAATGTACCATTAATGTTTATTGTTCCACCAATTACCTTAGAATTTATTTCTTTATCTACAGGGATACTTTCACCAGTAATCATTGATTCATCTACTGTAGAAAAGCCCCAGGTAACAATTCCATCAGCAGGAATTTTTTCTCCTGGTCGTATTACAACAATATCACCAATTTGTAATTCTGATGTTGGTATTTGTATCTGTTCATTGTTTTTAATTACAGTAGTATATCTGGGTTTAAGCTCGATTAATTTTTTTATAGCTTCATTAGTTTTTCTTTTTGATTTATGCTCTAATAGTTTTCCCATTAATATCAGGGTTATGATTACTGCTGTGGTATCAAAATAAACATGATTTTGATTTGTACTTGCTAAAATTTCAGGGAAAAGAGTTATAGCTGCACTATAGATGTATGCACTTCCAGTTCCAATTGCAACTAAAGAATTCATATCTGCAGTAAAATGCTTTAGGTTTTTCCAGAATATGCTGAAAAATCTTTTTCCCGAAATGAATAAAATTGGGGTTGTTAGTATTAATAATATCTTTTTTGTTTGTTCATAATTTAATGGGAAATACTCATTAAAAAATTGGGAATCTATTAGCATGTTTATAATAAAAATAGGAATGGTAAGAAGTAGAGCAAAAGTAAATTCTTTTTTTAAAGTAATGTAATACTCATCTTTTTCATCAATTTTGATTTCTGACTTTTCTTTATTTTCTTCTTCATACTTAAGTATGTAGCCATATTCTTTTAAGGCATCAGAAATTAAAGATAAATTTAAAGCCTGATTTTCTGTTTCGAGTCTAACACGTTCGGTTGCAAGATTAACACTAACATTTTTAATATCATCGAATTGACTGATAATTTTTTCTACTCGTGTAACGCAACTTGCACACGTCATTCCTTCAATTTTTAAATCATAAGTTTTCACTGTTACTCCTTATGTACTTTATAACCTGCTTCTTCAATTGCTTTTTCTATTTCTTCGAATTTTATTTTTGATTCGTCGAAAGTAATAGTTGCAGTACCAATTTCAACTTTATGTTTTTCTATACCTATTTTTGTCAAAGCTTTTTCAATTGCCATTATGCAATGTTTACAACTCATACCATCAATTTTTATTTCTGTGGTTGTCATAGATTCTCCTATTTTTGTTGATGAAATATATATTAGCCTGATGAATTTTATTTATATATAATTTTGAAAATATTACAAAATTTTTGGATTTATAAGGATATAACCTTATCTATAGGTTTTCTTAAATTTAGAAGATTTTTTTTGAATTCGCTTGCAGAAAATCCCGTTACTTTTTTGAATTGGCTTGAAAGATGTTGAACACTTTTATAACCTAATTTGTAAGCAATTTCGCTTAGTGTTAGCTCATCATATTTTAATAATTCTTTTGCTCTTTCAATTTTTTGTAATATTATAAATTGCTCTATTGTGATACTCTCTAAAGAAGAAAAAATATAGCTTAAATAATTATAGTCCATACCTATTTTTTCTTCGATCAAACTTGAGAAATTTTTGTTTGATGTTAATAATTCATCATTCTGATAAATTATTGATATCACAGTGTTTTTAATTTTTTCAACAATTTTTGCTTTTCTATTTTCTAAAATTTCAAAGCCGTTTGCTTCGAGTGCTTTTTTAATTTCATTAAGCTTTTTCTGATCAATTGGCTTTGTTAATTCTACTTCGCCAAGTGTTATATTTTTAATTTCAATTCCTGCTTTTTCTAATTCTTCTTTTACAACTTTAATACATCTGTTGCAAACCATATTTTTTATATAAAGAATATTTGTTTTGTTCTTTGATTCCATAATATATTACAAAAATTAATTTCTTATTTTGAAATAGAATTAATAAGTCTAATAATATTACTGCGTAAGTAAATTTAAACATTTTAATTTACGTTTGCTTATAAACAAAACAATATTGCAATGAATTCATTTTAGATTGGATGGTAGATAGAATAATAGTAGAATGGTAAGGATAGACGTATTAATTATTTACATAATAAAATTGATTTAATGTTAATGAGAAACAGGCAAAACTTTAATACTTACTAATCTATTATTGTTTGATTCGTCGTAATAGTTGAGTAAATTGTATTTGTGAATATCTGTACTGGTTTTTAATTCTGTTCTATTATTGTTTTGATTAAAATTATTTTTCTTAAATTGAGGATGGTTGTTCATTATCTGAATTCTTGGTTTAGAAGCTTTAGTTTTATAATATGTAGTATTATTGTTAACTTTTTTATTAAATGATTGATTTGAATGATTTTGCTGATAGTTTTCTGAATAATTTGCAACTACTGGAATGGGTTCTGGTTTATAATGTACAATTACTTTCTCGGTATTATGATTAATAATTCTTTGTGGCATATATAGATTGTTGAGTTTTTTCTTCTCTTCTTCTATTACAGGATTTTTTTCAGCTTTAATTTTGTATGAAATATATGATATAATAATTACTATCATCATTATGCTGAAAAATAATATTAAACTTGTATATATAATTGGTAGTAGTGTCATTTTTTTAACCTTTATAATTTTTTACTTTATAGGACAAAACCTGTACCAATTAAAATGTTTGTTTTTATAAGTATTTAAGAGCATTCAAGTGTAGTACTTATCTAATAATTAGAAAGTGTTTTATAGTGAAACATTTATGGTAAACTTATAATCCAGTCTAAAATTGGATATAATTTTAAGATTTGATATTTTTTCAACTGTAATTTACATTTTAATTGAGGATATATTATGACAAAAGCAGATATTGTTGATCGAGTAGCTCTGGGAACAGGACTTACAAAGTTAGAGACTGAAGCTATTATCGAAGGATTTTTAAATACTGTGATTGAATATCTCAAAGAAGGGAAAGGAATAGAAATTAGAGGATTTGGAAGTTTTAAGGTGAAAAAGAAAAAAGCAAGATATGCAAGAAATCCCAGAACAGGCGAAACAGTTTTCGTAGAGGAACATTATGTTCCAGTCTTTAAATTTTCAAAAGATTTCAAAAATGCTGTTAATAATGGGATGAAAGAAAAAAATTTACAAAATAATACGTGATAGGTATGAGTAAACTAATAGAATGTACTGGTTGTGGAGAATTACTTGAACCGAATTTTAATTTCTGTCCATATTGTGGTACAAAAATTAAAAAAGAAAACACCAGAGTTAGTTCTTCAAGCAAAAAAGAATTTAAAAGCAACAAACAGGTAAAAGAATTTTCAGGCACAAAACTATTTACTGTGGTTGCTGTGCTATTAATATTCGGTTTAGTATTAATTTTTTCTTCTGGTATATTTGATAAACCAAAAGTAAGTGTTAATCCAAATACTTTACCAAATGATGAAATACATAGAGGAATTAATTTAGAAAATATTCAACAAATAAATAGTTTAGAAGAAGAATTAAAAGCAAATCCATCTGATAAATCAAAGTTATTGACATTAGCTCATTTGTTGAATGATTCGGGTTTCAAAGAAAAAGCGATAGAAAGATATAAAGAATATCTTAAGATTGATCCTAAAAGTCCTGATGTGTTAGTTGATATGGGAGTATGTTATTATGATTTGGGTAATTATGAAGAAGCATTAAAATATATGAAAGATGCTTTGAAATACGAACCAAAACATCAGATAGCTCATTTAAACATTGGAGTTGTTTTAATGGCTACTGGTAAAAAAAATGATGCAAAAGAATGGTGGAAAAAAGCTTTTGAAATAAATCCGAATAATGAGATTGGAAAAAGAGCACAAGAATTAATTAATTCACATTAAAAAGGAGAGAAATATGCCTTGCGGTAGAAAAAGAAAACGCCATAAAATGGCAACACACAAGCGTAAAAAACGCTTACGTAAGAACAGACATAAAAAGAAATTAAGATAATCTAAAGCCATCTTAGCTCAGCTGGTAGAGCAGCGCATTCGTAATGCGCGGGTCGGGGGTTCGAGTCCCCCAGATGGCTCAATATTTTTCCAACCTATTAATTCCCACATATTTTATTATCATCTAAAAATTATCTCCATTAAATATTAATTGTGTTTTTTTATTGTACATCTTCAGCTTATGATTTTAATAACATTGACGAAAGTTTTTTAAAAAAATTCTTGACAATCCGTAATAAAAACAGTTATTTTGCAGTCAAGTGGGAAAAAATGTTTAATTGTGGGGAAATGTAGAGGTAATATTTATGTTCATGGGAAGTTTTAGATATTCAATTGATTCAAAAGGTAGAATTAGTATTCCTTTTAGGTTTCGTAAATATATTAATCCAGAAGCTGATGGTACTTTTATAATGACAAGAGGATTATATCAAAATATAGATGTATATCCACTTGATTACTGGAAATCGGAAGTAATGGTTAGAATAGATCAACTTGATGATTACATACCAGAAGAAGCAACATTTAAGAGAATGTTATTCGAACTTTCGGCTGAAGATAAATTAGATTCTCAATCTCGCTTATTAATCCCGAAGAATCTTCTTGAATTTGCTGGTATAGAAAAGGAAGTTTTTATTTTAGGTCAGAATAAAAAATTTGAAATCTGGAATCCTGATATTTACGAAGAATTTAAAAAAGGAATTAATGTTCCATATGCTGAAATTTCAAAAAATATTATGCAACAAAAAAAGAAATGAATTATCATATTCCTGTTCTCCTGAAGGAGAGCATAGATTTACTGGTAACAAAAAAAGAAGGAATTTATTTTGAAGGCACAGCAGGTTTTGGTGGACATACAGAGGGAATTCTTAATAGTCTTAACAAAGAAGGAAAATTAATTGCTACAGATAAAGATGAGAATGCATTTAAGTATTGTAAGGAACGATTTCAGAACGATAAAAGATTTTCTATTTATAATACGACTTTTTTGAATATAGATATTATTTCAAAAATCGAGTTCATTGAAAAATTTGATGGCATCTTTTTAGATCTGGGGGTATCTTCTTATCAGCTCGATAGTCCCGATGCAGGTTTTACTTTTAGAGAAGATGCGCCCCTTGATCTTAGGATGAACAAAAATGAAAAAATAACTGCAGCAGATATATTAAATAATTTTTCTGAAGAAGAAATAGCAGATATTTTATTTAATTATGGTGAAGAAAGAAGAGCTAAATATATAGCTAAAAAAATTGTTGAAGAAAGAAGTAAGAAAAAATTCGAAACATCATTTCAACTCAGAAACATAATCGAAAAGATTGTACCACCTAATTATTTATCAAAAACTTTATCAAGAGTTTTTCAGGCATTGAGAATTTATGTAAATAATGAACTGGAAGAATTAAAAGCATTCCTTGATAAAGCAGTTAGTCTTTTAAATAAGAATGGTAGGATTGTGGTTATTTCTTATCATTCACTGGAAGATAGAATTGTTAAAGAAAAATTCAAATACGAAACACTGAAATGCGTTTGTCCAAGTGGAACTCCAATTTGTATATGTGGAAAAATACAGAGATTGAAATTGATTAATAATAAACCAATTGTTCCATCTGAAGAAGAGATAAGTAAAAATAAAAGAGCAAGAAGTGCAAAACTAAGAGCAGCAGAAAGAATTTAATTAATATGAAAGTAAGTTCACTAAAAAATTTTATTGTTATTGTTTTTATTATAGCTTGTTTTCTTTTTATCCACGTAGCAACAGTATCCGAAATTAGAAAATTGAAAAGAGAGAAAATAAATAAAATAGAACAGTTAAATGAAAGACAAAGTAGAATTGAACTAAAAATGGTTGAACAACAAAAGTTAATCTCAGAAGAAAGAATAGTAAAAATTGCTAAAGATTCACTGGGTATGATTCTACCATCAGATAATTTAGAAACAATAAAAATATCGAAAGAACAAATAAAAAGAATTGAGAAATTAGTAAAAGAAAAATATGATTAATTATCGAGCACTGATAATACTTGGATTTTCTTTTTTATTCTTTATTGCTTTATTGATAAGATTATATTCAATTCAAATAATTAATAATGAGTATTATTTATTGAAAGCTCAAGCTCAACAGATTAAGCCACGAATAGTAAAAGCAGAAAGAGGAATGATAAAAGATAGAAATGGAGAAATTCTTTGTTTTACACGCGATTTTTTTTCTTTTTATGTGGATACAAGAATGATGAACTCTAATAGAGTGGATACAATTGCTAAAGAATTTTCGAGAGTTTTTAGAAAGAGTGAAAGTTATTATAAAAAAATTATAGAAAATGGAATAAGAAATATTTGTATAGAAAAAAAAGTACCAGTTGAAAAAGCTTTACACTTGAAAAAACTTATTGTAGATGGATTCTTTTATGAGGAGGATTTTTCAAGAGTATATCCTTATGGTAAGTTAGCATCACATGTGCTTGGTTATGTTGATAGAGAATTTAAAGGTGTTTCAGGTTTAGAGAAAGTATTTGATAAAAAATTAGCTGGCATTGATGGTAATTTTGTTTTTCAAAGAGATGTACTTGGAAGAATAGTCTCTATTGATGAAAAAAAATCTAAAGCACCAAAACCAGGAAATAACTTGATACTAACAATTAATAAGACATATCAAAGTATTCTTGAAGATGAATTATCTAAAGGTCTACAAAAATATGAAGGAGAATCGGCTGTTGGTATTATAATGAATCCTAATACAGGAGAAATTTTAGCACTTGCTAATATTCCAGATTATGATCCAAATAATTATAAAGATTATCCAATTGATGCAATGAGAAATCGAGCAATTACAGATACTTATGAACCAGGGTCAACTATTAAGTCAATTGTATTTTCAATTTTATTTGACTTAAATCTTGTTAAAGAAAATGAAATTATTAATACCGAAAACGGAAAATATATTTTCAGAAATATTCGAATTTCTGATTCTCATCCTTATACAAGTTTAACTGTAAAAGAAATACTTGAACAATCAAGTAATATTGGCATGACTAAATTATCAACTAAAATTCCAGATGAAATTTTTTATAAATATTTAAGAGATTTTGGTTTTGGTAATTATACATCTATCGAATTACCTGGTGAAGCCGAAGGTACATTAAAAAGACCTATTAATTTTACTCCATATACAAAAGCATTTATGTCTTTTGGATACGAATTTTCTGTAACTCCATTACAAATAATTACCGCCTATTCAGCTTTAATAAATGGTGGAAAATTACTTAAACCATATATTGTAAAAGCAATAACTGATGAAAAAGATAGCTTGATTGAAGAATATAAACCACAAGTAATAAGAAATGTTATTCGTAAAGAGACTTCTGATTTAATGAGAAATTTACTTGTTGGTGTCGTTGAAAATGGGACAGGAAAAGAAGCACAACTCGATAATGTTTTAGTTGGAGGTAAGACAGGAACTTCACAAAAATTAGTTGATGGTAGTTATACTAGTAGTAAACATAACTCATCTTTTGTTGGATTTTTTCCAGCTGATAATCCCCAATTAATTTGTTTGATATTGGTTAATGCACCAAAAGTCGGGAAATATGGAGGTCTGGTTGCAGCTCCTATTTTTAAAAATGTTGCACAGAGAATTCTCGATGCTGATTTAAGTTTGGCGCCTTTGAGAAAAAAAATAAACAGAAAAAATATTTTAATAGATCGATTAATAACAAAAACTAATTCAGAAAATTATGATACAAAAAGTTTCATGAATATTTCTGAGAGTAAAACCAAACACAAGGAAAAAAGAAGAATTTTAATTGAAAATAAAAATGTTATGCCGAATTTAATTAATCATTCGTTACGAGATGCAATAGCTATCTTAAATGAACTTGGAGTTAAATACAAAATTACAGGTATTGGAAAAATTGTTTCTCAAAGCATTGAACCAGGAACTCCCATTAATCATAATTCAATTTGTTACTTACAATGTGCTATAAATAAAAAAGTAAATGTAATTAAATCTAATTGAAGGAATAAAATTGAAACTTAGCGAATTATTAAATCATGTAAGAGTAATTCAAGTAGTTGGTAATGCAGAATTAAAAGAGATAGAAGATATAACACATAACTCTAATTCTGTTAAAAAGAATTCGCTATTCTTTGCAATTGAAGGTTTTAAAACAGATGGACATAAATATATACCAGATGCAATTAATAATGGTGCTGCTGCAGTTGTGCTATCAAATGTAAATGCTGTCCCCGATGAATTATTTACTCATTCAAATTGCGTAAAAATTGTTGTTGAAGATACAAGAAAATCTTTAGCAGAGTTTTCAAATATCTTTTATGGAAGACCATCGGAAAAATTGACTTTAATTGGTATTACAGGAACAAAAGGAAAAACAACAACAGCTTTTTTTGTCAAAAATGTCTTTGAAACTGCTGGATTTAAATCTGGACTTATAGGAACAATTGCTAATTATATTGGAAGCAAAGAAATTAAAACAATGTTAACTACACCTCAATCGAATGAAATTAATTCATTATTATCCCAGATGATTGCCGAAGGTTGTTCTCATTGTGTTATGGAAGTTTCTTCCCATGCTCTTCATTTACATCGTGTTGATAAACTTAGTTTTAATTATGGGATCTTTACGAATATAACTTCTGATCATATGGACTATCATAAAACTTTTGATCATTACCTTAATTCCAAGAAGATATTGTTTGATATGTTGCCATCCGATGGTTATGCAATTGTTAATACTGATGATCCTAATATTGGAGAGTTGTTAAAAGATTGCAAAGCAAAAAAAGTAACTTATGGATTATCCTCTAATTCAGATTTTAAAATAAAAGATATTGAATATACACTTGAAGGCACAAGCTTTTCTATTGAATATAATAGGAAAGTATATAAACTGGAAACGAAACTCGTTGGACATTTTAATGCTTTTAATGCATCTGCTGCTTTTATTACTGGTGTGCTAAGTGGTCTTGATATTGAAAAAGTTATTTATGGAATCAAAACTACACCACAGGTACCAGGAAGATTTGAAGTGATTTCTAAGAATAATAAAAAAGTAATCATTGATTATTCACATACAGCAGATTCTCTTAAACAAGCTTTAATTGCTATACATCATATTGTTAAAGACGAAAGACCAATTTATACAGTATTTGGATGTGGTGGTGATAGAGATAGAACAAAGAGACCTGTAATGGGAAAAATTGCATCCGAAATGAGTAAAAAAGTTTATGTAACCTCAGATAATCCAAGAACAGAAGACCCGAATAAAATTATAGAACAAATTTTAAGTGGAATTAAACAAAATAATTATTGTGCTATTGAAAATAGAGAAGAAGCAATTCGCACTGCAATTTTTGATAGCGAAGATAATGCTGTTATCTTAATTGCTGGTAAAGGACACGAAAATTACCAGGAGATTAATGGCGTAAGAAAACATTTTTCAGATAAAGAAATTGCAACTAAATACTTAGAAGAATGGGCAAAATAAAAATTACATTGGAAGATTTATTTAATCTTACAGGTTCAGTTATTTATAATCCCGATAATTATGAACCTCTATCTATTGTTGAAATAGATTCAAGAAAGGTAAATAGTCCCTGTTTATTTTTTGCAATTAAAGGTGAAAAATTTGATGGTCACAATTTTATAGACGAAGCAATAAAAAAAGGTGCTAAAGCAGTAGTAATTAATAAAAATAAATTAAGAAAGTTTAATTCGCTGGATATTCCTTTTATTACAGTGCCAGATACAATTAAAGCTTATGGCGAGCTTGCAAATAAGTGGAGAAATAAACTAAACGCAAAAGTAATTTCAATTACTGGTAGTAATGGGAAGACAACAACAAAAGAAATGACTGCAACATTGCTCGAAGAAAAATTTAGTGTTGTAAAATCAGAAGCAAATAATAATAATCATATTGGAGTACCTCTTACAATTTTTAGTGCAGATGAAAAATGTGAAATGCTTGTACTGGAACATGGAACTAATCACATTGGTGAAATTCCTTACTCTGCAAAAATTGCTCAACCCGATTATGCTTTGATTACAAATATTGGAGATTCTCACATTGAATTCTTAAAAAATCGAGAAGAAGTTTATAAAGAAAAATCTGCTTTATTTGATGAAGCAAATCAAAAAGGAGGTTTTATTTTTATTAATCTGGATGATCCTTTTATTAAAAAGAATAAAAATAAATACACGAATGTTGTTACTTATGGTTTTAATAAAAAAGCCGATGTAAGAGGAAAAATTTTAAAGTACGATGATCTGGGAAGAGTTAATATGCTTATTGAACATGATAATAACAGTTTTGATATTACTCTACCTGTATATGGACAATCAAATGCAAAAAATTTTTTAGCAGCTGTATCAATAGCATTAAAGGCTGGATTGTCTGAAGAAGATATTATTAATGCATCAAAAAAATTAAAGCCAGTTCATGGAAGACTCGAAGTAAAAGAATTAAATGAAATAATTTTGATTGATGATACATATAATGCAAGTCCCGCTTCAGTAAATGCAGCTTATGATTTTTTGAAAAAAATTAAAAGATATAAAAAGAAGATTATAATCCTTGGAGATATGTTTGAACTTGGTAAACAAGCACCAAAATTTCATCGAGAACTTGCTAATGGGATTGAACAAAATAAAAATTTAATGGTGCTCACTATAGGAAATTTAATGAAGCATCTTTATAAAGAATTAAAAAAGAAAAAAATAAAAGCAATTCATTTTGAAACTCGTGAATCTTTGAAACTTTATCTTCAATATGAGGAAATCGAAAATTCTGTAATTTTAATCAAAGGTTCGCGAGGAATGAAAATGGAAGAATTTGTAAACATAATCGAAAAAAGGTTTGAATAATGTTTTACTATCTATTCAACTATATTAACGAAACATTCAATCCACCAGGATTTGATGTATTCAGATTCTTATCTTTTAGATCTGCACTTGCTGCTATTACAGCACTTATAATATCATTCATATTCGGTCCTAAAATAATTTCTAAGTTAAAAGAGAAACAGATAGATCAACCTATTAGAGACGATGGACCAGAAACACATAAGAAGAAAGCTGGTACTCCAACAATGGGAGGAATTATAATTTTAATTTCAATAATAATTCCAGTATTAATGTGGAGTAATTTGAAAAGTGTCTACATTCTTCTTGTATTATTTGCTACTGTTTTTTTAGGTGCTATTGGATTTCTTGATGATTACTTAAAAGTTATTAAAAAACTTCCTACAGGTTTAATAGCCAGATATAAATTGATGGGACAAATTTTTGTGGGTTTAATTATCGGTAGTGCTGTTTATTTTTTACCAGAGTTTTCACAATACAATACACAGACCACGTTACCATTTTTTAAAAATCTAAACTGGGATTTTTCTTATTTATACATTCCATGGGTTATATTTATTATAACAGCTACATCAAATGCAGTAAATTTAACTGATGGCCTGGATGGACTTGCAATTGGTACAATGATTATTGTAATGCTTGCTCTGGCTATAATTGTTTATGTAACTGGAAATGTAATCTATGCAGATTATTTGAATATTATTTACTTGTCTGGTAGCGGCGAACTTACAGTTTTCATTGCTGCATTGATTGGTGCTGGCTTGGGATTTCTCTGGTTTAACTTCTATCCTGCAGAAGTTTTTATGGGCGACACAGGTTCACTTTCATTAGGGGGTGCTTTTGGTGTAATTATGATTATTGTTAAAAAAGATTTGCTAATTCCAATACTTGGAGGAATCTATTTCATCGAAACTCTATCAGTTATTATTCAAAGATTATACTTTAAATACACAAAGAAAAAATATGGTGAGGGAAGAAGAGTATTTAAGATGGCACCAATTCATCATCATTTTGAGCAATTAAATTGGGCAGAACCAAAAATTGTAATTAGATTTTATATAGTAACAATAATTCTGGCAATTTTAAGTTTAACTTCATTTAAGATAAGATGATTGATATAAGAAATAAAAAAATAACAATATTGGGTGCAGTCAGAAGTGGCATTGGAGCTGCACGACTTGCAAAAAAATTAGGTGCAATTCCTTTTGTAAGTGATTGTGCTTCTAAGGATAGTTTATCTAAATCAATTGAAATATTCGAAAAAGAAGGGATCGATTTTGAATATGGTAAACATTCAGATAAAGTTTATGATTGTGATTTTATTGTTACAAGTCCAGGTATTCCATCAAATTCTGCTGTAATACTAAATGCTTTAAAAAGAGGTATAAAAATTATTAGTGAAGTTGAATTTGCTTCCTGGTTTTGTAAAGGAACTATTATTTCAATTACTGGAACAAATGGGAAAACAACAACTACTTCTTTAATGAATTACACATTGAGTGAATGTGGATTAAAATCATATCCAGCTGGAAATATTGGTAATGCATTTTCTGAATTAGTACTGGATGTAAAAGAAAATGAATTTGTATCACTTGAAACTTCCAGTTTTCAACTTGACTTTGTTGATAAATTTAAACCGAAGTTTGCGATGATTTTAAATATTACTCCCGATCATCTTGATCGATATAATAATAATTTTAATGAGTACATTGATTCTAAATTTTTAATAACAAAAAATCAAAATGAAGACGACTTTTTTATTTACAATGCAGATGATATCACAATCAACACAAAATTAGAAAAAGTATCTGCTCATAAAATTGGGTTTTCTACAAAGAAAGAATTAAATGTTGGAACTTATTATAAAGATGGTAAAATGTTTTTTGCATGGTATGGAAAACAAGAAGAGATATGCAAAGCTTCAGATTTATTTATTAAAGGCGAACATAATATTGCTAATGCACTTGCAGTTTTATCAGTGGCTAAAATTTTAAATCTTCCAAATAAAAAAATAAGAAGTGCTTTTACTTCATTTAAAGGAGTAGAACATAGAATTGAATTTGTAAGAGAAATTAATGGTGTTGAATATTATAACGATTCAAAAGCTACAAATGTTGATTCTGTTTGGTATGCTTTGAGAAGTTTTGATAAACCAATTTATTTGATTCTTGGTGGAAAAGATAAAGGAAATAATTATGATCAGATAAAAGACTTAGTAGTAAGCAAAGTAAAAAAGATTTATGCTATTGGTTCTTCTGCAAATAAAATTTATGAGTATTTCAAAGATTATGTTCCAACAGAATATAAACAGACTATTGAAGATTGTGTGGAATCTGCAAGGAAAGAAGCAGAATCAGGTTCAGTTGTTCTTCTATCTCCAGCCTGTGCAAGTTTTGATATGTTTGATAATTACGAACATCGTGGTAAAGTATTTAAAACAGCAGTGAATAAATTAAAATGATGAAGTTAATGATAAAATTGGTGATTGTTATTGTCATTGCTTTAATGCTTTTAGGAGCAATAATGGTATTTACTGCAAGCGGTACATATAGCTTAAATAAGTTCAATAATTTTTATTTCTTATTTAAGTCTCATCTCTGGAAAGTAATATTTGCAAACATATTAATTTTTGTCTTTGCAACAATACCTTATGATTATTATAGAAAATTGAGTAAATGGTTAATGATAGGAACTATTATCGTTTTGATTCTTACATTATTTGTTGCTACTAAAACCAAAGGAGCAGGTAGATGGATTAACGTTTTTGGATTATTCAATTTTCAACCTTCTGAAATCGCAAAGATTTTATTAATAATTCATTTATCAGCTTTAATAGAAAGGAAAAAACATTTAATAAAAGATTTCAAGAAAGGTTTTTTGTATGCATTAATCTGGATAGGTGCTACAGTTGGACTTATTATTATCCAACCTCATGTTAGTGCTTCAGTAATTATGATTATTACATCATTTGCAATTTTATATGTAGGTGGTGCTCAGCTTAAACATATCCTTGGAGTATTCTCAGTTATTGGTACTCTTTTTATTCCTGTGATTTTATTATTTAGTCACGCAAGAGAGAGGATGACTGATTACATAAATAGTTTATTAACAGGTAATGATATAAATATTCAGGTGGTTCAAGCTAAGATTGCATTGGGAAGTGGAGGATTCAAAGGACTGGGCTTAGGTAATAGTCGTCAAAGTGATTTGTTTTTACCTGAATCTTATGGAGATTTTATCTTTTCTGTAATAGGAGAAGAAACTGGTTTTATAGGGACATTTTTAATATTGTTTTCATATCTAATCTTGTTTTTAGCTTGTCTTGTTATAGCAAAAAAATCACAGGATAAATTTGGTCAACTTTTAGTGTTTGGATTAAGTTTTCATATTCTTATTAATGCCTTTATTAATGTTGGAGTTGTAACTGGTTTACTTCCAACAACTGGTATTCCTCTTCCATTTATAAGTTTTGGAGGAACATCAATTATATTACTTGCAATATCAATTGGTATTATATTGAATGTTGCACAACAATCTTTAAGAACAGAAGAATTAAAATTGGCACAGGTAGGATGAAAACAATTTATCGTTTCATATTTGCTGGTGGTGGAACAGGTGGTCATTTGTATCCAGCTCTGGCTGTTGCTCAGAAAGTTCGTCAATTAAAACCAGAGGCAGAAATTTTATTTGTAGGAACTAAAAATAAGATTGAAGCTAAAGTTGTTCCTCAATCTAATTTCAACTTTAAAACAATTTTAATCAGTGGATTTTCAAGAAAATTTAATTTTAATAATCTTTTGTTTCCATTTAAACTCACTGCAGGATTAATTCAGTCGTTAATCATAAATATGAATTTCAAACCTCGTGTTGCGATAGGAACAGGTGCTTATGTATCGGGGCCTGTAATCTGGGCAGCTTCTGTTCTTGGAGCGAAAATTATACTTCTTGAGCAAAATTCATATCCTGGAATTACAAACAGATTGCTCGAAAAAAAAGCTGATGAAATTCATTTAACATATGAAGAATCAAAAAAATATTTCAGATATAAAGAAAAATTATTTGTTACTGGAAATCCTGTAAGAGTTGAATTAAAATTGATAAATAAAGAAGAGGCTTTAAAAAGATTTTCGCTACAAACTACTAAAAAGACTTTACTGGTACTTGGAGGAAGTCTTGGTGCAAAATCAATTAATAATGCTGTTGCTTATGCGATAGATGAATTGGTAAAAAATGATATTCAAATTTTGTGGCAAACAGGTAAGTTGTACTTTGATGAATATAAAAAATATGAGAGAAAC
Source organism: Rosettibacter firmus (assembly GCF_036860695.1). Classification (NCBI taxonomy): domain Bacteria; kingdom Pseudomonadati; phylum Ignavibacteriota; class Ignavibacteria; order Ignavibacteriales; family Melioribacteraceae; genus Rosettibacter; species Rosettibacter firmus. Next base: position 56,475 of record NZ_JAYKGJ010000005.1, read on the forward strand.
GAAGTAAGAATTTTGCCATTTATAGATGATATGCAGGCTGCTTATAGTGCATGTGATTTGGTTTTGGCAAGAGCAGGAGCAACAACAATTGCAGAAGTTTCTTTTCTGGGATTGCCTGTGATTTTTGTACCATCAACAAATGTTGCAGCAAATCATCAGATTTTAAATGCAAAAGTATTGGTTGAAAATAATGCTGCTCTGATGATCGAAGATAATAACTTGCAGAATGAATTCTTAGATAAAATTATAGAATTAATTAATAATGAAGATAAATTAAATAGCTTAAGAAGTAACATAAAAAAGTTTTCAAAACCAGATGCAGCTGATGTTATTGCAGAAAGAATTATAAAACTGGCGGAAAAATTCTGAAGAATTTTTAGTGTATTAAAAAAGTAAAGGAAATTTATTTTATGATGACAAGAACAATTAAAAATATTCATTTTGTTGGAATTGGTGGTATTGGAATGAGTGGTATTGCAGAAATACTTTTAAATCAAGGTTTTAAAATTACAGGTTCAGATTTACATAAAACAGAAATTACAAAGCGACTTGAAGATCTTGGAATTAAAATTTATGAAGGTCATTCACCAGAAAATTTGGGAAATGCAGATTTAGTTGTTTATTCATCAGCTGTAACACTGGATAATCCTGAAGTTAAAGCTGCAATAGAAAGAAAAATTCCTGTGATTAAAAGAGCTGAAATGCTTGCTGAATGTATGCGAATGAAGTATGGAATTGGTATTGCAGGTACACATGGAAAGACAACTACAACTTCGATGGTAGGTTTAGTTTTAACAGAAGCTGGAATTGATCCAACTATAATTGTTGGGGGAAGACTTTACAGTCTTGGAGGTACTAATGCAAGATTAGGAAAAGGTGATTTTATTGTTGTCGAAGCTGATGAATTTGATAGAACATTCTTAAAACTAACACCTGTAATTGCAGCTATAACAACACTCGAAAGAGAACATCTTGATACATATAAAGATCTTGATGATTTAAAATCAGCATTTACTGAATTCGCAAATAAAGTTCCTTTCTTTGGATTTGTAGTTTTATGCCTAGACGAACCAGCATTACAGGATATAATTCCATTAATTAATAAAAAGATTTTTACTTATGGACTTTCTCCACAGGCTGATATTAGAGCTATTGATATTACTCATGAGAAAAATTTTTCTAAGTATACAGTGGTTTATAAAGGGGAAGTTTTAGGTGAAATTAAATTAAATGTGCCTGGAATTCATAATGTAAAAAATTCTCTTGTGGCTGTTACAATTGCAAAAGAGATGGGAGTGGAATTCTCTATTATTAAAAAAGCTCTTGAATCATTTACTGGTGTATATCGCCGATTCGAAAAAAAATACGATGAAGATGTTATGGTTGTTGATGATTATGCACATCATCCTACAGAAATAGATGTAACGTTAGATGGAATTCGTCGTGGATGGAATAGAAGATTAGTTGCAGTTTTTCAACCACATCTTTATTCAAGAACAAGAGATTTTTATGCAGAATTTGGTCGATCATTTTTGAACTCGGATGTTTTTATATGTACAGATGTTTATCCAGCACGAGAAGCTCCTATTGAAGGTGTAAGCGGAGAATTAATTGCTAATGCAGCAAAAAATTATGGTCATAAAAAAGTTTATTATGAACCAGATAAAACAAAGATTCCAGAACTTTTAAAAGAAATTTATAAAGAAAATGATATAATCATTACAATGGGTGCAGGTGATATCTGGAAATATGGAGAACAATTTGTAGAATTTCTTAAATCAAGAAAAAAGAATAACAAATAAAATGATTGGTAGAGTATTGAGTATATTATTACTTGTTATATTATCTGGATTAATATTTTACATAGGAATTACATATAACAACAATAACATTATAATTAATACAATAACTATAAATGGTAATTATCATCTTACAAAAGAAGATTATATGAATTTTGCAAACTTAATTGATAAGACAGGTTATAAATATTTATCACTGCAAATAATAAAAGATAGAATAGAAAAACATCCATATGTTGATAAAGCAGATGTAAGATATGAAGGAAGCGGTAAAGTGACTATAAAAATTTATGAGAAAACTTTTGAAGCTATTCTTCTTGATAATCAAAAACAATATCTGGTAACAGACAAATTAGAAATACTTCCATTTCTTTCAGGTACAAAGAATGTTGATTATCCAATTATTTCAAATATATATAAAAAAGATTCCATCAAGGTTATGACTTTTTATAAACAAAATTATGATTTGCTTACTGCATCAAAAATTTTAAGCGGAATTAAATTCATTAGCGAAGAGTTGTATGGTGAATTATCATTAATCGATATGAATTATGGTAATGATGTGATGATTTATGTTTCTTTATATGATTATCCAGTTATAATTGGAAGAGGCAACGAAATTAAAAAAATTGTTTACTTATATAATTTATGGAATTACTTAAAGGGCAAAGAAATAAATAACTTTATGAATTATGTAGACCTTAGATATAATGGTCATATTTATTTAGGTATTCAAGATAGTTTATTTGTAGGAGAACAGAAATTATGAAAAAAAATATTATTGCAGGACTTGATTTAGGAACAACAAAAGTTTGTGCAGTTATAGCAGAGCAAGCAGAAAATAGTATTAATATACTTGGATTTGGTGTAGCACCATCAGAAGGATTAAATCGCGGTCTTGTTGCAAATATTTCAAAAACCGCAGAAGCTATTAATCAAGCAATGAATGTAGCTTCCAATAGAGCAGGTATTAGTATTAAAGAATTAAATGTTGGAGTTGCTGGCGAACATATTACAAGCTTGCGTCATAGAAATTATGTAACAATTAATAATCCAGACCATGAAATAACAAGAGAAGATCTTGAGAGACTTGAATCTGATGTTAAAACAATAAGAATTCCATCGGATAGACAAATACTTCATATTATTCCAGAAGAATATTTTGTTGATTATCAAGGTGGTATTGATGATCCCATTGGTTTATGTGGTTCACGTCTCGAAGCTGTAAATCATGTTGTTCTTGCATCAATTCCTGCAATGGAAAATATTAGAAAATCTGTTGAACGTGCTGGATATTCTGTTAAAAATTATATCCTTCAACCAATAGCATCTTCAATATCTGTACTTGAAGAAAATGAAAAAGATCTCGGTGTACTTCTTATTGATATTGGTGGTGGTACAACTGATCTTGCAATTTTTCATCGTAAAGCAATTAAACATACAAAAGTTATTGGTGTGGCTGGTAATCAGGTAACAAATGACATACGAGAGACTCTTGGAATTGTAACTGCAGATGCAGAAAAAATTAAGAAAGAATATGGTTATGCAATTGAAAGTGCAATTATAAAAGATGAAGATATTTACTTAAAAGGTGTTGGTGCAAGAGGCAATATCAAAATTCCTATTTCATTGTTAACTCAAATTATTAGTGTTAGAATGAGAGAGCTATTTACTTTAATAGATAATGAACTTAGAGTTTCTGGTTTTAAAAATAAAATTAAAGCTGGTGTGGTTTTAACTGGTGGAGGTTCTCTATTGAGAGGTTGTGTTGAACTTGCTGAAGATGTCTTTGGATTACCTGCGAGAATTGGTGTACCACTGGAATTAGGTGAAGGTTTATCTCATGAAATTGAAAGTCCAGAATTTGCAACTGTAGCTGGATTGGTAAAAGGACTTCCTGGAATGATGCAGGAAGAAAGTAAAGTTGAAGTAAAGAAACTAAAGAAAGAAAAAAAGTTTAAGCCAGGAAAATATTTTAAAAAGATTCAAGAATTCTTTGAAAATTTATAAATGTACCACAACAAGGAGGTATTATGACAGAATACAATAAGCACAAATTGAGATTTGTCACTCTCGATAGAGAAGAAACTCAAAAGCTTTCTGCCGTATTGAAAGTTGTTGGAGTAGGTGGCGGAGGCTGTAATGCTATTGATAGTATGATACATCGAGGATTAAGTGGAGTTGAATTTATAGCTGTTAATACAGATGCTCAGGCACTGGCAAAATCTATTGCACCAGTTAAAGTCCAGATTGGTGCAAACATAACTCGAGGTCTGGGAACAGGAGCTATTCCAAATATTGGTAAGAAAGCAGCAGAGGAAGACCGCGATAAATTAACACGAATTCTTGATGGTAGCGATATGGTTTTTGTTACCTGTGGTATGGGTGGGGGAACAGGAACTGGTGCTGCACCAATTGTTGCTTCAATAGCTAAGAGTCTGGGAGCTCTTGTAGTTGGTATTGTTACAAAACCATTCTCCTGGGAAGGAAAACAAAGAATGAAAAATGCAGAGGAAGGGATAAAAGAATTAAAACAGTATGTAGATAGTTTAATTGTAGTCCCTAACAGTCGGATTTTGAGTATTATTGATTCGGCGACAGCTGCAGTAGCAGCTTTCGATAAACCAAACGAAATTCTATACGAAGCAACAAGAGGTATAGCTGATATTATTACAATGACGGGAGTAATCAATGTAGATTTTGCAGATGTAAGAACAGTCATGAAAGAAAGTGGTCAGGCACTTATGGGATGTGGTATTGCAAGTGGAGAAAACCGTGCTGTAGAAGCAGCTCAAAAAGCAATATCATCACCTTTGCTCGAAGGTGTTTCAATAAAAGGTGCAAAAAATATCCTTCTTAATGTATCTGGTTCTTCCAATATGACCATGCAGGAAGTTGAAGCTGGTAACAATATTATATTCGAAGCTGCAGGTGAAGAAGCTAATGTAATATTTGGAGCAGTGATAAAAGAAGAATTAAATGACTACATTTCTTATACAGTTATAGCAACTGGCTTTGGCTCTAATGGTCAATCAAGTAGTTTGAATAATTTGAAGCAAGATCAAGAAAATAAAAATGCAACGAAAAAATCATTTGGTGGTATAGGTGGATTTACGAGAAGTAAAAATGAAATAGAAAATACAGATGATTTAAATATTCCTACTATTCTTCGTATGAGAGGAAAAGATCCAGAACTTTTTCCAGATGATAATATAACAACAGGTTTTAAAGCAAATTCTGGTTCATTAAATCAAGATGAGGATCTAAATCCCAGAAAGAAAAAAGATGATAATGATGAAGAAGACAGCTCTTCATTTTTAAGAAAAATTATGGACTAACAGTTTCAGGCTGATGTTGATTTTCCCTTGTTGTGGTAACGAGTGACAAACTTTGAAAATCAACTCAGCCTTTTTATTATCTACACTAAACCTGATAATTCAGAAAATCTTTTAAAATAAAAATAATATGTTAATCCAGTTTTTAAATTTTCGTTTTACTTAAAGAATTGCTAATTTGAAAAAGAAAAAAAAGAATGATAAACCATGAAGAAATATTTTTTATTAATAACATTAATTCTTTGCTTTAATAAAATAAATGCACAGGAAGAAGATATAGGTTGGGTTTCACGCTTTGGTATTGCTGTTGGGTTTAATCCAGCTTATGTATTTCCAGATTTGAGTGATATTAATACGCAGATAAAAAAAATGGGAATTGATGAGTTAAGTAATTCAGGTCTTATTTTGTGGGGTGGAAGTGGTTATGCTTACATTATGATGATTGAAGATTTTAGAATTGGAGCAATTGGATTAAGTGGTTCGACTTCGACAAGTGGAACAGTTGGTGAATTCGAAAAAGAAGTTAAATATAATTTTGGTCTTGGTGGATTAACTTTTGAATATACTCTACCTTTTATAAAAAATGTTGCAGTTTCTTTAGGTGCAATAGTTGGTTATGGTTCTTCTTCAATTGAAATTTATCAATCAAGCTCAGATTATTCATGGGAAAATGTCTGGTCTAAAGTTAATGATGGTATTGTTATGACACGAGATGTGAGTGATATTCTAAAACAATCATATTTATTATTTACACCAACAATTAATTGCGATATTCCACTTACACGATTTTTTTCATTTAGAATTGGAGGCGGATACAATTTAACATTTAATAGAAGTTGGAAAGTTAACAACAATAAAAGTATATCAGGAATGCCTTCGGGCTTAAACTCAAACTCATTTTTTATACAAACAGGAATTTATTTTGGCTTCTTTGCATACTGATATGAAAAATGTACTTATAACTGGCGGAGCTGGTTTTATTGGTAGTAACTTCATTAATTATATTTTATCCCGCAAAGATGACTGGCAAATTGTTAATTTGGATAAATTAACATACGCTGGTAATCTTGAAAATTTAAAATCTGTTGAAAGAAATAAAAACTATCACTTCTTTAAAGGTGATATTACCAATCGTGAACTTATTGATTATCTATTCAAAAAATATTCTATAAAATATGTTATTAATTTTGCTGCTGAATCGCATGTAGATAGAAGCATTCTTGGTTCTGAAATTTTTTATAGAACAAATGTTATTGGAACTAATGTATTACTCGAAGCATCGAGAAGATATAACATCGAAAAATTTATTCAGATCTCTACAGATGAAGTTTATGGTAGTTTAAGCGAAGAAGGATATTTTACAGAAGAAACTCCGCTCTCTCCTAATAGTCCATATTCATCAAGTAAAGCTGCAGCAGATTTAATGGCTCTTGCATTTCATCATACTTATAATTTGCCAGTAGTTATTACGAGATGCTCGAATAACTATGGACCTTATCAATTCCCAGAGAAATTAATTCCTCTTATGATTATTAATTGCTTGAATAATAAAAAACTTCCAGTATATGGTGATGGGCTGAATGTTCGAGACTGGATTTATGTAATTGATCACTGCAAAGCTATTGAATTAGTTTTTGAAAAAGGAAAAGCTGGTGAAGTCTATAATATAGGTGCAAGCTGTGAAATGAAAAATATTGATATCGTAAAATTGATTTTAAAAAAGTTAAACAAATCAGATGACCTGATTGAATTTGTAAAAGATAGACCGGGGCATGATCGTCGTTATGCAATTGATTCTACAAAAATTCAGAATGAGCTGGGCTGGAAGCCAGAGTTTAATTTTGAATCTGCATTAGATTATACGATTGAATGGTATATAAAAAATAAAGACTGGTGGGAAAGAATAATTTCAGGAGAATATCTTAACTACTATAAAAAGCAATACGGAGATTTGTAGAATTTTTACACATCTCATCATACTTACAAGTAATATATTTGTTATCGCTACAAAAAAATTATAATTTTAGAATTAATGTTATAATAATTAATTAACTCAGAATAATCTAAAGATGAAAATGAGATTCATAAAATTTTTTATTTATTTCTTTGTGTATCTAATAAGTTATAATTTGTTTGCTCAGGATATTGAACAAACAACTTCAAAAACTCTTCAAACATCTGTAATGCAACCAATTACTGTTACTGTTGGGGGAAATTTTGTAGTAACTGGTTCATTTACAGCTTTTAGAACACAGAGATTAGATCATTTCATAACCAGTTTATATAACCAAGCTCAAGAAATATCATTAGGAGCTGTAAATAAACCTGAAATTATAAAACAAATAAAAAAAGAATTACAAAAATATCCATTAAGAGATATTTTACTTAAGCGAGCAGATGGGACACAAATAAAAATTGATTTACTTAAGTTCAGACTCACAGGAGATTTTAAATATAATCCATATCTAATGAATGATGATGTTATAATATTTCCATCATATGATGAAAAGAAAAATATAGTTGAAATATCTGGAGCTGTTAATAAACCAACACAATTTCAATTTGTAGAAGGTGATAAACTTTCTGATGCAATTTTATTTGCTGGTGGAATTAATAAAGCATATGATAATGTCACAGAAGCTGAAATATCAAGAATAAAAGAGAATGGCAAAGCAGAAGAAATAATTCGCGTAAAAATTAGTGATGATGTACCTTTACAAAGAGGTGATAGAATTACAATACTTTTTAATGAAAATAATAAAACCATCTTTAAGGTTTTAGTACTTGGAGAAGTAAATAGACCAGGATATGTTTATATCACAAAGAATAATACAACAATTAGAGAAGTAATAGAGAAAGCAGGAGGTTTTACATACGATGCAGATTTAAAAAGAGCTGAGATATTAAAAGGAACAGATGAATCCCAAATAATGAAAATGAAAGCAATAAGAGATGCTTACGAAGCCGATACATCATTTACTACTTTACCTTTAGTTCTTAAAACTGTTGACGAACTAAAAAGTGAAGAAATAAAAATGTTACGTAGTGCAAATGTTACTACTGAAGAATTTCAATATTCTTTTGTATATGATAATTCATTAAGATTTATTGAAAACAAGAGTATTATCGATTTTACAAAAATATTTTCAGATTCTGCTAAGGATGGAAATTATATAGTAAATGATGGTGATATAATAATTATTCCTAAAAAACAGAATTTAGTTTATGTATTTGGTCAGGTTGTTAATCCAGGTTTTTATTTATATGATTCTACAAAAACATGGAAAGATTATATTAATGAAGCTGGCGGCGTTACACAGACTGCAAAAAATGGTAAACAAACTCAAATTATAAAAGGGACAAATAGAACATGGTTTAATGCAGAAGATACAATAAAAATAGAACCAGGTGATTTTATTTATGTTCCGAAAGATTTACCTCGAGATCTTTCGTATTATATTCAAAACATAGGAGCTGTATCGGGAATTGTTACAGCTTTAATTTCTATTACATTTTTAATAATTCAAGCAACAAAATAGAAAATAATTATGGATCAAAAACAAGAAACTTATGTTGGCAGAACATTTATAGAGTTTTTAACTGTTGTTATTAAGTATAGGTGGTTTTTATTCTGGTTTGTGTTTACAATAACAGCTGGAGCAACTTTATACGCGCTTTTAGCGCCTAAATGGTATAAAGCAACTGCTTCTGTTTTCCCAGCAGAAAAAACAGATTTACTATCAACACTTTCTGGATTATCAAGTTTAGCTAAAGGATTTTCTGCAAGTAAAGGATTAGCAGCTTTGACTGGTGCAAACACTGAAGCAGATAGATATATTGCTATTTTAAAAAGTGCAACAATTACAGATGACGTAATTAAGAAATTTGATTTACGTAAAGAATATGAAATGGAAGATGATTACTATGAAAAGGTTGTTAAAAAATGGCAATCAAATTTAGAATTAGAAATCCAGGATGAAGGAAATTTAACAATTACTGTTTATGATAAGAATCCACAAAAAGCTGCTGATATTGCTAATTATCTTGTTGAAAGACTAAATGAAATCAATACAAAACTAAGTGTGACCAATGCGAAGGCTAATAGAGAATTTGTTGAAAAGAGATATTTACAAAACATAGCTGATATAAATAATCTTGAAAGTGCAATGAAACAATTTCAGGAAAAATATGGAGTAATAGCAATCCCAGAACAAATAGAAGCAACAGTAAAATCTATGTCAAGCATATACTTGGATTTATATAAAAAAGAAATAGAATTTAATGTAATGCAACAAACTTATGGAAAAGATCATCCACTTGTTGCAAATACTAAAATAGAAATGAATGAATTGAGGAAAAAAATTAATCAACTTAATGCAGGTACAGATATATCTCAAAAGGATGTTAAATTACTTATTCCATTTAAAGAAGCTCCTCAATTAGCAAATGAATATTTAAAGATTTATCGTAATCTGGAAATTCAATATAAGATTCTTGAATTTATACAGCCATTATATGAACAGGCAAAAGTAGAAGAAGCAAGGAATACCCCATCTGTTATAGTACTGGATAAAGCAGGACCAGCTGAAAGAAAGGCAAAACCAAAAATTTCAATTTATGCTAGCATTGCATTCATTATTTCATTATTCCTAGGTCTTGTAATTGTTTTTACATTAGAACTTTTGAATAGATTAAAGGTTGCAGATAATAGTAAGTACAACTTCATCGTAAATGAATTTAAAAAAGATCTTAAGAAGTTCAGTAAGAAATAGTTTAAAATCCCTCTTAATTAAGAACTTGATTGTAATTTATGACCGTAATCAAAAAGTTAAGGAATAATTCTTTCCTATCATTTTTATCAATTCTTTCAAGGCTTATTCCTAATTTTTTAATCTTTTTATTTGTAGCTAGAATTTATCGTCCGTACGAATTTGGAATGTTCTCGTATGCACATACTTTATCTAATACATTTCTTCTTATTGCTGATTTTGGTTTTGATGTGTTACTTACTACTGAAATTGCCAAAAACAAAAATCGTGTTTCTGAAATTGTCTCTGAATATTTAATATCGAAAATTGTATTTGTTATTGTTGCAATAATCTCAATGTCTACGTTTATATTTTTGAAAAGTGATAGTATAAGTGAAATTATACTTGGCTTTGTGTTTTTAATTTATATGGTATTCAATTCATTTTCGAACTTTATGATTTCAATAATTAAGGGACTCGAGAAATTTCATTATGAAACTACGATTTCAGTGATAATGAACCTTTCTTTGTTGTTACTTTCTTTTATTTTTATTTATACAACTAAAAATATTTTTTTAGTTGGATTGGCTTATGGAATATCAAGATTATTTGCAATTATATCGAGTAAAAAATTTATAAGAAAAGAAGTTGCTATAAAATTTGTAAAATTCAATAAGAATGATTTTATAGTAGCCATAAAAAAAAATATTGTATTTGGAAGTTTAGTTATATTAAATAATTTACTTTATCAGCTTGATACTTTATTTCTTGGAGTATTAAAAGACAATTATAATGTTGGGATTTATCAATCTGTTAAAAATTTGATGTTTATTCCTTTTATAATTCCGGGAATAATATACAATTCATTTTTACCTACAATGTCAAGGTTGTTTAAAGAAAATAATTACGAATGGTTTTCATCAACAAAGTTATTTTTCAAACTTACAATAATTTTAAGTATGATTATTTCTGTTATCAGCTTTTCTTATCCAGAAGAAATAATTCACTTTTTTTATAGCAATAAAAATTATAACGAATCAATAATTGTTCTTAAAGTTGCTGCTTTTGTGATGTTTCTAAGAATAATTTCAGATTTTTTTGGAGTAATGTTAATTACAACTGAAAAATTTAAAAAACATATTTTCACTTCATCTTTGGGAATTTTAATAAGTATAATTTTATTTTACGTATTGATACCAAAATACAATGCACTTGGAACAATGTTATCTTATTTGATAATGATAATTGTTGTACTGATTATGTTTATTAAACCAAATTATAATATCTTTCTAAAAAAAATACTTGACGCAAGATTTCTATTTGTTGTACTTTATTATTTGACGATTATATTATTATTCAATTTTCATAAAATGGATTTTGTTATAGGCATTACATTCATATTAATTTCATTTTCACTGATTTTAATGTTTATTTTTTATGATAAAGTTGAATTTAATTTATTCAAAAGAAATATATTGTTTTTAGGAAAAAGTAAATGAGTGTGGTATCTATAATATGTTTTGTATTATTTTTTCTGATCTTATTGTTAGCAAGAAAAAAAGATTTCTTTTCTCCAGCTAAAGTATTTACATTAGTTTGGTTTTTAGCAATTGGCTTAACTGATTTAAAACTTAGTCGATTACAAATAACTTGGAGTGGATTAGCATGGTTTTCTCTCCTTCTGGCAGTATTTTCATTTTTATTGGGTGTTTATATTGTATATGTTTTATTTTTTAACAAAAATATATTAAAAATTAATGATGTGAGATTAATATTTACAAAATCAGAAATTAATGAAAATTTATTATACATAATAATTATTACGCTTTTTATTTTTTATTCCATATCATACATTATTACTTATCTAATTAGAGGTTTCGTTCCCATATTTACTAGAATGCCAGAAATAGCAAGAACAAAATGGGGCATTTTTGGGATTGGTTCTTTTGTTTATACCATACCTGCTATATTGTACTTATCATTAATACATGTTTTCATTTCAAAAACTAATATTATGAGAAAGTTTATTATATTCTCAATAATGCTAATTTCATTTATTACTTATGTTTTTCTTTTGAATCGATTTTATTTATTACTGCCAATTGCTCTATTTGTAATTTTACTTTATTACAAAACTAACCGACTGCGTCCAAGAAATATTTTAATTGTTCTTATAATTTTTTCAATAATCTTTTTTGAAATTTCGAATTTAAGATTAAGCCGATATGCAATTAACATTCTTTATTATTTAAGTGAAATGAAGTTTGGAAAAGAATATGCAATTTTAACAGAACCTTATATGTATATATCAATGAACTTAGAGAATTTTGCAAATGCTATTGGTAAGTTAGATTTTCATACTTATGGTTATTTTGTTTTTGACTTTTTATTGAAACCAATTGGTTTGAAGGATTTAATTTCTGAATATGTTCATATAGAAGAATTTCCACACATTATAAATCGTGCTTACAACACATATACAATGTTTTTTATTTATTATCGTGATTTTGGTTTTGTTGGACTTTTTGTCATCCCTTTGTTATTTGGAGCTTTAGTTTCATACATATACTATAAAATGCGATTGAATCCAACAATTTATAACATTTCGTTTTATGGAATGTTAATTTTTGTTGTAGCTTTTTCTTTCTTTGTACCAATTCTTCATTGGATTCATTATGTCTTTAATTTAATACTAATTTATATAACGACTTATTTCATAACCAATAAGAAATTTATTATAAAGGGGGATAATTGAACGTATTACATATTCATGAATTTGACATTGGAGGTGGAGCCGAAACAGTATTTAATATTACTAGAAAAAATATTTTTATTGAAAACAATTATTCAGGTTTCATAAGTAAAAATAATTTAAATAAATCCGATATTGATTTTAAATCTTACGAAAAATATAACTTTATGCTTAAACCATTTTTATATGTATTTTCAATTAATAATTTTATTAAATTAAATAAATTTTTAAGAAATAATAACATTGATATAATTCATATACATGGATTTATTGGGTCACTCTCATCTTCTATTTTACTTGCCATAAGATTACATAAAAAAAGAAAAAAAATTAAAATTGTTCAAACATTACATGATTTTCATATATCTTGCCCAAACTCATTATTATTTAATTTTAAAAAAGAAGTTATCTGCGAAAAATGTTTAGGGAAAAAAATTAAGTTAAAAATGTTAACAACTTCATGCGAAAGGAGAGGTTATTTTTATACTTTACTTAAAGCTATTAGAAGTTTTGTCGCAAATAATATATTAAATCATAAAAAAATAATTGATAAGTTTATTGCTCCAAGCAATTTAATGAAGCAAAAATTAATAGAAGATAACATAGATGAAGAAAAAATATTTTTATTAAGAAATCCTATTAAATTAAATGAAATTAAATATGAAAAAAAATCTGATATAATTACTTATTATGGAAGAATTTCCAAAGAAAAAAATATCTATTTTATTTTAGATGCTTTTAATGAATGGAAAATAAAATCTAATAATAATTTTAAATTGTTCATAATTGGTGATGGTGATGAAAAAGTTAATATTCAAAAGTATGCGAACAATTTAAAGTCTAATAAAGATATTATTTTTTATGATTTCAAAGGAGAAAAAGAATTGTTTGATATATTAAAAGATGTAAAGTATTTGTTTATGGCTTCAAAACTTTATGAAAATGCACCGATGACTTTGCTTGAAGCAATATCATTAAATATTTTACCGATTGTTCCAGACCTTGGTGGTATGAAGGAGACCGTTAAGGATGTTTTTCAATTTGGTAAAATTTATGAGAAGAATAATATTGAATCATTCATTAAAAAAATTGAAGAATTGGAATCTGAATACTCATTAGAATTAGATAAATTGATTAAAAGAAAAGCTTTTCTTTTAGAAAATTTTGGTATTGAAGCATATTACAAAAATTTATTTAATCTTTATAACGAGTTATCGAATTAAAATCAAGATATATATAATGATTGAAGTATCAATAGTTATTATTACATGGAATGCAAAAAAATTTTTAAAGAGACTCTTAGAATCCATTAAGAAATATTCATCGGGTTTTACATATGAAATTATTATTGTTGATAATAATTCAACTGATGGGACAATTGAATATCTAAATGAGAATCACTCCGATATAAAACTAATAAGAAATAAAAAAAATCTTGGTGTTGCTAAGGCAAGAAATATTGGTATGAAAGAAACTATTGGTAAGTATGTTCTTATTTTAGATGTTGATATGGAGTTAATTGAAAATTCTATTAAAAAGATGCTTGACTTTATGAATTCTAATCTGGATATAGGTTTGGTTGGCTCAAAACTTGTTTACTCAAATGGAGAACTTCAGTATTCTTGTAAAAATTTCCCAAATATTTTATCTCTGCTTGCAAGACGACTGGATTCAATAGAGCTTATTAAAAATTCTAAAGTATTGAAAAATCATTTAATGTCAGATTGGGATCATAATGAAATAAGAGAAGTTGATTATTTAATTGGTGCGTGTCAATTTATTCGTAGAGAAGTTATTGAAGAAATAGGTTTTTATGATGATACTATATTTTATGGCCCTGAAGATATTGATTATTGTATTCGTGTTTGGAGAGCAAATTGGAAAGTAGTTTATTTCCCATTAACAACAATTATTCACTTTGAACAAAGAATAACTAAAACAACATTTTTTTCTAAAATTACCATGAAACATTTTCTTGGAATTTTGTATTTATTTAGAAAATATAGATGGAAATTATCAAGATATGTGTAGAAAAAAATAGATGGGTTTAATTATTGGGAAAAATCAATAATTTTTTTTGTTTTAATATGATCAGGTTAATTTTATTATAATTATTTTGCAATAAGAAAATTAGGTGTAAAAATTATGATGTGTTTTTATATTCATTAAATGAATCATTTCTAGAAAGAGCTTTACCATCTTCATTAAAGAGTTATTGTAAAGAAATAAAAGTTCAAAAAATTGGTTTTAATAAAATTTTTAAAAACTTATTGAAAAATTTATTTTATAAAAAACCTTTTCAGGTCAGTTATTATTATTTCAATAGAATTCAAAAGGATGTTTTATTAGAAATAAATAGATTTCAGCCGGATGTCATAATATGCCAAATGATTAGA
Source organism: Rosettibacter firmus (assembly GCF_036860695.1). Taxonomy (NCBI): domain Bacteria; kingdom Pseudomonadati; phylum Ignavibacteriota; class Ignavibacteria; order Ignavibacteriales; family Melioribacteraceae; genus Rosettibacter; species Rosettibacter firmus. The sequence goes on from NZ_JAYKGJ010000005.1 coordinate 71,505, forward strand.
ACTTCTGAATACCTGAAAAATTATAATATGGCTCCCAAAATTTTAGATTATGTTGATTTACTTTCTGAAGGTTTAAAGAGAAGAATTCCTAATTCGAATTTCTTTTTTAAATGGTTATTAAAGATTGAATATAAACGAGTACTTAATTACGAAAAGGAGATAAGAAATTATTTTGATAAATTAGTCATTATTTCTGAAGAAGATAAAAAATATTTCTGTAAATCTGATGATCCTAAAATAAACGTAATTGAGAATGGGGTTGATATAGATTATTTTCATCCTAAAACAGCAGAAAAAGAATTCGATATTTTTTTTAATGGTAACCTGAGTTATCCTCCAAATATTGATGCCACTCAATTTATAGTAAATAAAATTTATCCAGAATTAAAAAAAATTAAGCCCGATATTAGAATTTTAATTGCAGGAGCGAATCCTAAAAAGAAATTATTTAAACTATCCAATAAGAATATTGTAATAAAGGGATGGATTGAGGATGTACGTGAGTATTACTGGAAATCAAAAATTTTTATTGCCCCAATGCAAATAGGAACAGGATTACAAAATAAATTACTTCAAGCAATGGCTATGCGTATTCCATGTGTTGCGTCAGAACTTACAGTAAAAGGTTTATCTTATGGTGCTGAAAATGTTGTCTTAGTTGCAAAAACTCCTTCTGATTATGCTAATTTAATAATTAAGTTATTAGATGATGATAATTTTAGAGAGGATGTAGCAAGAAGGGGATATGAGTTTATTCAAAAGAACTATAAGTGGGAAAATGTAATTCAAAAACTCGAAAATATAATTCAAGAAACAATAAACAATAAAAAATAAATTTATGTTTGATATTATCATTATCGGCGCGGGAATTGTTGGACTTGCTTCTGCATTAAAAATTCTTGAAAAAAATCCTCACCTTAAATTATTAATTCTTGAAAAAGAAAATGACATTTCTAAACATCAAACAGGAAATAATAGCGGTGTAATTCATTCAGGTATTTATTATAAACCAGGAAGCTTAAAAGCGATCAACTGTACTCTTGGTTATAAAATGTTAATAGATTTTTGTGACAAATACGAAATCAATTATAAAATTACTGGAAAGATTATTGTTGCAAAAAATGAAAACGAACTTCCTATTTTGAATTCAATTTATGACCGTGGAATTAAAAATGGTCTTACCGGTTTACAAAAACTAAATAAAAACCAGATAAAAAATTATGAACCTTATGCTGATGGCATCGAAGCTATTTATGTGCCTCAAACTGGTATTGTAGATTTTTTCCAGGTAGCAAAAAAATATCTTGAAATAATTCTTAAACACAATGCTCAAATTAAATTTAATAATGAAGTTAAAGAGATAAAAATAAAAAATGATATTTGTGAAGTAATTACTAATAACGATACTTTTCAATCAAAATTTGTTGTTACCTGTGCAGGATTATATTCAGATAGAATTGCAAAATTAACTCATAAAAATCTTCCTTTGAGAATAATTCCATTTCGTGGTGAGTATTATAAAATTAAAGAAGAGAAAAAATATCTTGTCAATTCTTTAATTTATCCTGTACCAAATCCCGAGTTTCCATTTTTAGGAGTTCATTTTACCAGAATGATTAATGGTGATGTTGAAGCTGGTCCAAATGCAGTCCTGGCTTTTAAGAGAGAAGGTTATAAAAAAACGAGTTTTAATTTTCGAGATACAATTGATACTTTTACATGGAAAGGATTTTATAGTATTGTAAAAAAATACTGGAAAGTTGGTTTGTACGAATATTATCGCTCATATAGTAAAAATGCATTTACTAAAGCATTACAAAATCTAATACCAGAGATTAATGAAAATGATTTGATTGAATCTGGAGCAGGTGTTAGAGCCCAGGCTTGTGATATAAATGGAAACTTGCTTGATGATTTTTATTTTGTCGAAGATAAAAAAGTTATTCATGTTTGTAATGCTCCCTCGCCAGCTGCAACTGCTTCTTTATCAATTGGTGATAATATTGCGAATAAAGTACTACAGCATTTCTAATTTTTCTTTGAGGTGAAATTGAGTAAAAAAACAGAAAAAATATTCTTACTTATTACAGATTTTGTAACAATTAATTTTTCCTGGTTTTTGTTTTTTTATCTACGTGTTAATACAGGCTGGTTCGAATTAATTTCTCAACCCGATTTCTTTCTTCCAATGTTAGCAATTTACTTTTACTGGTTGATAATTTTTACTCTCGTTGGAATGTATAGAACATGGTTTGCTCAATCTCGATTTGATGAAATCTCCACTCTTTTTAAAACAACATTTGTAGGTATTTTTATTCTTTTGTTTTTAATTCTTTATGATGATTATAGAACTGGTATTGCAACTCCTTTTCGATTTTTCATTTTTGTTTACTGGATTATCTTTTTTGTTATAGTAAGTGCTGGAAGAATTCTTATTAGAAGTATTCAGCGAAATCTACTCATAAAAGGTTTTGGAAGAAGAAAAGCTGTTATTGTAGGATTTAATTCTAGAGCACAGGAAATTTATGAGATGCTCGAAAATCATAAAGGATTGGGACTTGATGTGGTTGGCTTTGTTTCTGTAATGAATAAAAATGTTGATAAAGATTACAATGGTGTTAAAGTTCTTGATACAGCAGACAATCTCGAGAAAGTAATTGATACTTATGAAATCAAAGATGTTATAATATCAGTTGAAAGACATCATGAAGATCTTATACTTGATTTGATATCAAAATGTGATGGAAAAAATGTTGAAATAAAAATTGTTCCAGACCTTTATGATATTATTAGTGGTCAGGTTAAAACTTCTCAAATTTATGGAATCCCTCTCATCGATATTATGCCAGAATTAATGCCTGAGTGGGAAAAGAAATTAAAAAGATTGATGGATATAGTTCTTTCTCTTATTATGTTGATTGTAACTTCTCCAATAATATTACTTGCTGCTTTAGCAATTAAACTTGATAGTGAAGGACCGGTATTTTATAAGCAAGAACGAATGGGAATGAATGGGAAAATTTTTAAGATAATTAAGTTCCGTACAATGATAAAAGATGCTGAAAAACATACAGGACCCGTCTGGTCTTCTAAAGATGACCCGAGAGTAACAAGAGTCGGAAAAATTTTACGTAAAATAAGATTCGATGAAATTCCGCAGGCAATTAATATTCTTAAAGGTGATATGAGTTTTGTAGGTCCGCGTCCAGAAAGACCATATTTTGTTGAACAACTTTCAAAAGAGATTCCACTTTATAAAAGAAGATTGAAAGTTCGTCCAGGATTAACGGGCTGGGCTCAAGTCAAACATAAATATGACGAAACTATTGACGATGTAAAAATAAAATTACGCTATGATTTATTTTATATTGAAAACATGAGTCTTCGACTGGATTTTAAAATAATTTTTAGAACAATTTTTGTTGTATTATTCGGGAAGGGACATTATGACTAATTCATTAAAAACACTAATCATAATTCCAACTTATAACGAACTGGATAATATTCAGGAACTAATTCCTAACATACTCGAAAAGTATCCAGATGTAAATATTTTGATTGTTGATGATAACTCTCCAGATGGCACAGCAAATTATGTTGATGAATTAAGTAAAAAAGATTCTCGTGTAAAACTGATAAAACGCGAAAAGAAACTTGGACTTGGAACAGCATATGTCGAAGGATTTAAATATATGCTAAACAATGGATACGATGTGGCAATTCAAATGGATGCAGATTATTCTCACGATCCAAAAGAAATAAAAAATTTTTTAAAAAAGATTAAAGATTATGATGTTGTTATAGGAAGTAGATACATTAATGGTGTTCGTGTAATTAACTGGCCAATCAGGAGATTATTACTAAGTTATTTTGCTAACCTTTACACAAGAATTATTACAGGAATGCCTATTAAAGATGCTACAGGAGGATTTAAATGCTTTAGAAGAAAAGTTCTCGAATCTATAAATCTGGATAATATTCATTCGAATGGTTACTCATTTCAAATAGAAATGAATTTTATTGCATGGAAGAAAAAATTTAAGATAACAGAAATTCCAATTGTTTTTGTTGAAAGAACTCAGGGTTCATCGAAAATGTCAAAAAAAATTGTTTATGAAGCAATCTTTATGGTATGGAAATTACGTTTAAGAGGTTTATTAGGATTTTATAAATAATATGATTGACCTTTCAATTATCATAGTAAATTATAATGTAAAAGAATTTTTATTGAATCTGCTGGATTCAATAAAGAAAGCTATTGATAAAATTACGGTAGAAATAATTGTGGTAGATAATGCTTCTGACGATGGAAGTGTTGATGTATTAAAAGAAAAATTTCCAGAAGTTAAATTAATTATAAACGAAAAAAATATTGGATTTGGAGCCGCTAATAATCTTGCTCTTAAAGAAGCTAAAGGCAAATATTTTTTACTCCTTAATCCAGATACAATTATTCGTGAAGATACATTAACAAAGATGATAGAATTTTTTGAAACTCATCCCGATTGTGGAATTGCTGGTTGCAAAGTTTTAAATCCTGATGGAACACTTCAACTTGCCTGTAGAAGAGGTTTCCCTGGTCCCTGGACTTCTTTTACTAAAGTTATGGGATTAAGTAAGTTGTTTCCTAAAAGCCGACTTTTTGCTAAATATAATTTAACATATCTCGACGAAAATCAAACTTATGAAGTTGATGCTGTAAGTGGTGCATTTTTGATGATGCGAAGAGAAGTATATGAAAAAATTGGTGGATTTGATTCTCAGTTTTTTATGTATGGTGAAGATCTCGATTTGTGCTATCGTGCTCAGAAGGCAAATTATAAAGTTTATTATGTTCATTCCACAGAAATAATTCACTATAAAGGAGAGAGTACAAAAAGAAGTAAAATAGATGAAACAAAACTTTTTTACGATGCAATGCATCTTTTTGTGAAAAAACATTTTTCATCTTCATTCATAGTAGAAGGAATTTTGCAGCTGGCAATTCTATTTCGCAAATTAATAGCTTTTGCTTATGTATATAAGCTTGCAATTGTTAGTATTTTATTGGATTTTATTTTCTTTAGTAGCTCAGTATTACTTGCAGAAAGATTATATGCAAATGAACACTGGAGAGGATTTCCTTCTTTTGTAATTCCCTGGGTTTATTTTTTGCCAGCACTTTTACAAATATTTATATCAATATTATCAGGTACCTATCAAAAAAATGCAATTTCTGTTTTACGCAGTTTAATTTCACTTTTTTATGGTTTTATTGTTTTATCTGCATTAACATATTTTCTTAAGCAATTTGCATTCAGTCGTGCCGTTGTATTGATTACATATATTTTAGCTGTGATATTGTTTTCTATGTGGAGAATTTTTGTGAAAGTAGTTTTTAGACTTGGTTTGATAAGTGAATCTCGAAAAGCTAAGACATTAATTGTAGGTAATAACATAAAAGCCAATGAACTTGCAGTAAAATTAAAATCAAATATTACTTCACTATATCAGGTTATTGGATTTGTTGGATTAAGTCGAAAGGAAATAGGCGAAAAAATAGGTAATTATAAAATATTAGGCTCTTTAGAAAATATTAAAAAACTAATAACTGATGAAAAAGTTGAAAGAGTAATATTCTTTTCTAATGATATATCTTTCGAGCAAATTTTTGCTGTTGTATCTGAATGTCAGGGTTTAAATGTTGAATTTATGGTAGCAGGAAAAGAGCTTGATTATCTTGTTGGTAAATCTGCAATTACAATGCTTGATGATATACCACTATTAAAAGTTCAATATAATATTTCTTCTTTTGGTCATAAAATTACAAAATTAATTTTTGATTACAGTTTGAGTTTAATCTTAATTTTACTTTTGGTTTATCCTTTAATATTTTTACTTCATAAGTTCAGTCATAAAAAGAATGATTTTGTTAATTTTATTTTACAGATACCAGAAATATTAAATGGTAAAAAAAGTTTTGTTGGTCCACTCAAAAATTCTTATTATGGTGAATTATTTGTAGGTAAAATTGGGCTTACTGGTTTATGGTATGTAGAAAATATTTTATCTAATGACGAAGAAGAAATTAAAGCACTTGATATTTTTTATGCCAAGAATCAAAACATCTGGCTGGATTTAGAAATTCTCGGAAGAACATTTGCAAAAATGATACTTAAAATGGAGTAAAAATGGCTAAAAACACACTGGATTTTGAAAAACCAATTATTGAACTGGAAAATAAAATCGAAGAAATGCGTAAATATGAGGGTCATCTTGATATTTCAAATGAAATAAAAACACTTGAGGAGAAAGTCATTCAACTTAAAAAAAGTATTTATGAAAATCTTACACGCTGGCAGCGTGTACAACTTGCACGCCATCCCGAAAGACCATATACACTTGATTATATTTATATGATGACCGAAGATTTTATTGAACTTCATGGCGATCGTCTTTTTAGAGACGATCATGCAATTGTAGGTGGCTTTGCAAAATTAGATGAATATAAAGTAATGATTATTGGTCATCAAAAAGGGAGAGATACAAAATCTAATCTATACAGAAATTTTGGAATGCCAAATCCAGAGGGATATAGAAAAGCATTGAGATTAATGAAACTTGCTGAAAAATTTAATAAACCTGTTATCACAATGCTCGATACACCTGGTGCTTATCCTGGTCTCGAAGCAGAACAACGTGGACAGGCAGAAGCTATTGCAAGAAATCTTCTGGAAATGAGTAGATTAAAAGTTCCAATTATCGTAGTTATTATTGGTGAAGGTGCAAGCGGTGGAGCACTCGGTATTGGTGTGGGCGATAGAATATTAATGCTTCAAAATACATGGTATTCTGTAATTAGTCCCGAATCATGTTCGAGCATTTTATGGAGAAGCTGGGATTATAAAGAACAGGCAGCCGAAGCTCTTAAACTTACTGCAGATGATTTACTTCAACAGGGAATAATTGATAGAATAGTTCCTGAACCACTTGGTGGAGCTCACAAAGATCATCAGGGCATGGCTAATACATTAAAAGCAATCCTGAAAGAAGAATTGGCAGCATTAATTAAAATTAAACCAGAAAAACTTGTTCAAAATCGTCTTGAGAAATTTGGTAAAATGGGTGTTTATATTGAGTAAGTAGAAATTCAAATCATCATTCAAAGTGATTAAATAATGCTAAATCTTTTCAGATGAATTTAATTATAAATCGTTACTGATAAATGCTCACTCACAAAACTGAAATTCGTGTTAGATATGCTGACACAGATAAAATGCAATTTGTATACAATGGAAAATATCTTGAATATTTTGAAGTAGGGAGAACAGAACTTTTAAGATTTACTGGTTTATCGTATGCAGAACTGGAACGTAATGGATATCAATTGCCTTTAATCGAAGCGAATGTAAAATATAAAAGTCCAGCATTTTATGACGATATTCTTGAAATCGAAGCAATAGTTAAAGAATTATATTCACCAAAAGTACATATCGAATATGTAATTAGAAGAAAATCTACAAATGAGCTTATAGCAGAAGGATTTACAACTCATATTTTTATTAAATCCGATACTAAAAAGGCTGTTCGTCCACCACAGATTTATATTGATGCACTAAAAAAATATTTTGTGTGAATTATAAGTTTAATGTTCAATAAGCATAATAAATTAATTCTATTTATTACATCGAAATCTTAAAGCATAAATTTCCATACAATGTTTGATAAGATAAAAGAACTAACAAAAGATACGATTATATATGGAGTAAGCACCATAATTGGCAGGTTTCTAAATTTTCTTCTTGTTCCATTTTATACAAATGTATTTACACCAGCCGAAGTTGGTATTTATTCGAATATATATGCCTATATAGCATTTCTTAATATTATTTTTATTTATGGAATGGATGCAGCTTTTATGAAATATAGTTCAGTTGCTCCAGCCGATAAAAAGAAAGTTGCATATTCTACTGCTTTTTTGTGTGTTACATTTTCTTCTTTGATACTTTCAATTATCTTATTTTTTCTGAGAAAATTTTTTGTTGAATTAATAGAAATCCCCCAGCATTATTTTTATTTATATTATTATCTGATACTAATCATTCTTATTGATACACTTGCAATTGTTCCCTATGCAAATCTTCGTTTACAAAGAAAATCACTCAAGTTTACTTTTATTAGACTTAGTAACATATTCTTAAATATTCTATTGAATTTTATTCTTGTCCTGAAATTCAAAATGGGGATAGAGGCTATTTTAATTGCAAATCTTTCTGCATCTTTATTTTCACTGGTAATTTTATCATTTGATATAATTAAAAATTTTGTACTTAAAATCGATAAAGAATTTTTAAAACCAATGTTGAAATTTGCTATACCATATTTACCTGCAAGTTTAGCAGCAACTGTAGTTCAGGTTATCGATAGACCAATTGTACTTGCACTTACTAACGAAGAGACTCTTGGGATTTATCAGGCAAATTATAAACTTGGAATATTTATGATGTTAATAGTTCAGATGTTTCAATTTGCCTGGCAACCATTTTTACTTACAACTGCTAAAGAAGAAAATGCAAAGGAGATTTTTTCTAAAGTTCTTACACTTTTTTTGATTGCAACTTCGGTTGTCTGGATAATTCTTTCTTTGTTTATTGATGATGTGGCTAAAATAAAATTTTTTGGAAATGTAAGTCTAATTGGCTACAAATTCTGGGATGGTTTATCAATTGTTCCAATAATTTTATTAGCTTATTTGTTTAATGGATTATATGTGAATTTTCAGGCAGGATTATATATTGAAGAGAAGACAAAATATTTTCCTGTTGTTACTGGAACAGCTGCATTAGTAAATGTAGTTTTTAACTTATTGTTGATTCCATCACTTGGAATTATGGGAGCTGCACTTGCAACACTGGCAAGTTATTTAGTTATGGCTACTACTTTATTTTTATTCTCTCAAAAAGTTTATAAAATTAATTATGAATACGAAAGAATATTAAAAATATTATCACTCATTTTAGTAACTTGTATCGTATATTATATATTTTATTATAATGGTTTGCTTACCATAGCAATAAAATTAGTTTTATTAATAACATTTTTTATGCTTCTATTTATATTAAAAATTATTGACAGGAAATTTTTAAATAAGATTATAAAAGTGTTTTAAAAGATGATTAAAGGAATTAAACCACAAAATATTATTTCATTACTTAAAGAGTATGATAGAATAAATAAAACTATCAAAGACAAATGGATTATTATTGGTACCTGGTTATCGATAATTTCACTTGTTATTATTATTTCTTTTGTATTGTTCGAAATTTCAAAATTGGGAAGTTTCGGAAAAATTTTACTTCCATTACTTTTAGTAATTCTTATCTGGGAAATTAATTTGTTATCAAAAAATTATTTTGATAAAAAACTTTTTATAATTTTATCTGCATTGCTCGATAAAGATGAAAATTTAGACAGGAAAGAATTTAATCTTACAAAAATTGATTTAAAGGTTAAAAGAATATCTGATAACTTTAAAGATATTCCTTTACCAGAATATGCAACCGATGGTAGCAGTGGTCTGGATATAAGAGCAGCTATCGATAATGAACTTATAATTCAAAGTGGAAGTTTTGCATTAATACCAACGAATTTAAAAGTTGAGATCCCAGAAGGATATGAAATTCAGGTTAGGCCCCGTAGTGGACTGGCAGCAAAACACGGGATTGGTTTATTGAATTCACCTGGTACAATTGATTCAGATTATCGTGGTGAAATAAAAATTATATTATTCAATTTTGGTAATGAAGATTTTGTTGTAAGACGTGGTGATAGAATTGCTCAACTTGTTCTTTCAAAGATTTATAAAGCAGAATTAATTGAGTCAGAGGAAATTAACGAAAGCAAACGTAACGAAGGGGGTTTTGGTCATACAGGATTAAATTAAGGAAATAGAACACAGATGACACAGATTGGACAGATGACTACAAGATTATTATCAGTGAAAATCGAGTCTCATCAGTGTCATCAGTGTTCAAAAAATAATTTAATGATTGCACGCAGATAACACAGATTTGGACAGATGACCACAAGATTATCAGTGAGAATCGAGTCTTATCAGTGTCATCGGTGTTTAAAAAATAATTTAATGATTGCACACAGATGACACAGATTGTACAGATGACCACAAGATTATTATCAGCGAGAATCGAGTCTTATCAGTGTCATCAGTGTTCAAAAAGTAATTTAATGATTGCACACAGATGACACAGATTGTACAGATGACCACAAGATTATTATCAGCGAGAATCGAGTCTTATCAGTGTCATCAGTGTTCAAAAAATAATTTAATGATTGCACGCAGATAACACAGATTGGACAGATGACCACAGATGAAAAATCAGTGAGAATCGAGTCTCATCAGTGTCATCAGTGTTCAAAAATAATTTAATGATTGCACACAGATGACACAGATTAGACAGATGACCACAGGATTATCAGTGAGAATCGAGTCTCATCAGTGTCATCAGTGTTCAATCAATTTTTTATATTTTTTCATTCAAAGTGGAAAAAAGAGTTAAACAAAAATGTCAGATTTTATTCATTTACATAATCATTCTCACTATAGTTTACAGGATGCAGCATGCACGGTTGAAGATTTAGTTTTAGCTGCTAAAAAAAATGATATGCATGCTGTTGCTCTAACTGATCATGGTGTAATGTTTGGTGTGTTACAATTTTATAAAAAAGCTAAAGCTGAAGGTATTAAACCAATAATTGGAATGGAAGCTTATGTAGACTTTGAGAAAAGTAGATTTGATAAAGTTACTGATACAGAAAATGGAAAACGTAAATCGAAACATTATAGTCATCTTCTTCTACTTGCAAAAAATGAAATTGGATATAAAAATTTAATGAAGATCTCGACTATTGGGCACACAGAAGGTTTTTATTATAAGCCCAGAATTGATCTTGAAGTATTAACGAAATATAAAGAAGGTTTAATCTGTACTTCAGCATGTCCTGCAGGACCAATTTCAACTTATTTAATTAATGATAATTGGGCAAAGGCAAAAGAAATAGCGATTAGTTTAAAAGAATTATTTGGTGATGATTTTTATCTTGAAATTCAGGACCATGGAATGGATATAGAAAAACCAATTTTAGCAGGAATGCCAAAACTTGCAAAAGAACTTAATATTAAACTTGTTGCAACCAATGATATTCATTATATAGAAAAAGATCATTCAATTGCTCATAATATTCTGTTATTGCTTGGCGATAAATCTGGAACTGCTGATTATCATGAACTGAGATATGGAACTGATCAGATTTATTTTAAATCTGCAGAAGAGATGAAAAAAATTTTCAAGAATTATAAAGGAGCAATTGAAAACACATTAGAAATAGAAGAGAAAATTAATTTAACACTCGATCTTAAAGGTCATCATTTCCCTATCTTTCCATTACCAGATAATACTAAATCACTTGAAGAATACCTGATTCAATTAACATATGAAAGATTGGAAAAGCGATTCAAAAAAATTACACCTGAAATTGAAGAGCGTTTAAAATATGAATTAGATGTAATTAATAAGATGGGATATGCTGGCTACTTTCTCATAGTTCAGGATTTTATCAATGCATCAAAGAAAAAAGGAATTCCTGTTGGACCAGGAAGAGGGAGTGCTGCAGGAAGTTTAGTGGCTTATGTTCTCGGGATTACAAATGTAAATCCACTCGAATACAATCTTTTGTTCGAAAGATTTTTAAATCCTGCTAGAAAATCGATGCCAGATATTGATGTTGACTTTGCAGATGATAAACGAGAAGAAGTTATTAATTATGTTAAAGAAAAATATGGTGAAAATTCTGTTGCACAAATTATTACATTTAATAGATTATCATCCCGTCAGGTAATTCGTGATGTAGCTCGTGTTCTGAAGATTCCTATTCCACAGGTCGATAATATTACAAAATGGATACCTTCAAAATTTGGTCGTGTCTATACAATTGATCAGGCACTCGAAGAAGTTCCAGAGTTGCAATGGGTTAAAAAATCTGAAGATCCGCTTATTAAAGATCTTATAAAGTATGCTCGATTACTGGAAGGTTTAAATCGAAATGCATCGAAACATGCAGCAGGAGTTGTAATAACACCAGGTGATGTTAGCGATTTTGTCCCGCTTGCTATTTATGGTGATCAGGGAGAAACTGCTACTGTTACACAGTTTAATATGAAAGATCTTGAAGAGGTAGGAATTCTTAAAATGGATTTTCTTGGACTGGATACTCTATCAATAATTCGAGATACAATTGAACTGGTAAAAGAAACAAGAGGCGAAATAATTGATATAGAAAATATTCCAGTCGATGATCCCAAAACTTATGAGCTTTTTGCTAAAGGACAGACTACAGCAGTATTTCAGTTTGAATCTGCTCCAATGAAAGAATATTTAAAAAGATTGAAACCTACAAGTATTAAAGATCTTGCTGCAATGAATGCTCTTTATCGTCCTGGTCCAATGGAATTTATTGATGATTTCATAGCACGCAAGCATGGTAAAAAAGAAATTACATATTTACATCCTGTACTCGAACCAATACTAAAAGAAACATATGGAATAATTGTTTATCAGGAACAGGTTATTCAAATTGCTAATAAAGTTGCAGGAATGAGTTTAGCAGAAGCAGATCTTTTAAGAAGAGCAATGGGCAAAAAAGATCTGAAAGCAATGCAAGAACAAAGAGAAAAATTTATTAAAGGTGCACAACAAAATAATATTGATCCACAAATTGCAGGTGAAATTTTTGATGCTATAGATAAATTTGCTAATTATGGATTTAATAAAAGTCATGCTGTTGCTTATAGTATTCTTGCATATCAAACAGCATATCTCAAAGCTCATTATCTCGAAGAATTTTTAGCAGCAAATCTTAGTAATAAATATGATAATACAGATAAAGTTACTGTATTACTCGAAGAATGTAGAAAAATGGGCGTAAAAGTAATGCCCCCAGATATCAATAATCCAACCGTTAAATTTCAGGTCAAAGATAAAAAAATAATTTTTGGTATGGCAGCAATTAAAAATGTAGGCATTCAGGCTGTTGAAGAGATTAAAAGAGCACATAAAGAGTTAGGAAGAGATTTTAAGAGTATATATGACTTTTGTGCAAATGTCGATACACGAATTGTTAACAAACGTGCACTCGAAGGTTTAGTCTTGGCAGGTGCTCTGGATTCTTGTGGTGGAACAAGAGCACAAAATTTTGCTGCAATTGAAGAAGCACTCGAAATTGGAAGTAAGATAAAGCTTGCTAAAGAATCTCACGCTAATAGTTTATTTGCAACATATTCAGATGATTTTCAATATGAAGAACCTTCTCTTCCAGAAGTTAGACAGTGGGATACACGAGAAAGACTCGCTAAGGAAAGAGAAGTTTTAGGATTTTATCTGAGTGATCATCCACTAAGAAAATATGAAATTGAATATAATTCTTTCGCAACTGTTCATCTCGGAGAATCTGAAACTTATAAATATGATGAAATGGTGAGAGCCTGCGGTGTTATTACAGATGTTAGTCTTAAAATTGATAAGTCTGGTAAACAAATGGCATTTTTTAAACTGGATGATTTTACAGGTTCATGTGAATGTTTGATGTTCTCTAAAATATTTAAAGATTATGGTCATCTTATAACACTTGAATCAACAGTTATGGTAAAAGGCAGACTTGAAAGTAGTGGCGATGCAGTTAAACTTCATGTAGAAGAAGCTTATCCTTTGAATGAAACCAGAAATAAATTCACAAAAAGATTGGGACTGATTTTAGATCCAGCATTACACAATTCAGAATTGGTTGAAGAACTCCAGAAGTTATTGCAGATGTATGAAGGAAATATTCCTGTTTTATTGTGTGTTAAAGAAAATGGTACAGTAAGAGAATTTACTGTTGATTATCGTGTCAAGCTGGATGATGATTTTATTGAAAGATTGAAAAATCTTCTTGGTTATGAAAACATTCTCTTTTTTACAACATAAGCATTTGTATAATTTGATGTATTATTGAATTTTATGATAAGTAGTTTTTGATGACTTTTGTTAATAATAATCAGAAAAAATATTTTAATAATTTGTTGTGTAGAAAAATTATTAAGCAGATTTATGTGCTTATAGCAAATTTAGTGATGAAATAATTATAAGAACATCGATGGTTATAAGATGTAAAAGAATTTAAAAATCCAATTCAATCTAATCTAACCGTTTGATTTGTTTTTTCTATTTCTTAAGTTTGCACCACACTTAATTAAAAAGGGGAATATTAATGGAAAAAAAATGGGCATTAATTTTAGGAGCTTCAAGCGGTTTTGGAGGAGCATCAGCAATTGAACTTTCAAAACATGGTTATAGCATTTTTGGAGTTCATCTTGACCGTCAAGCTACCATGCCTCAGGTTAATCAAATTATAAAAAAAATCGAAAAAAATGGTCAGCAAGCAATTTATTTCAATATAAATGCTGCAGATCAAATTAAAATAAATGATACACTTGATGAAATAAAAGAAAGATTTGCTGCAGCCAAAGATAATTCAAAAGTAAATGTACTTATTCATTCTTTAGCGTTTGGTACATTAAAACCATTCATATCAAAAAATCCAGAAGAATGTGTTACTCCAGCACAAATGACGATGACACTTGATGTGATGGCACATTCGTTAGTTTATTGGACACAGGGCTTATTTTTTAGAAATTTACTTGCAGAAGGTGGAAGAATATTTGCACTCACAAGTGCAGGTTCTCATACAGTAATTCCTAATTATGGTGCAGTTTCTGCAGCTAAAGCAGCACTCGAAGCTCATATAAGACAATTAGCAGTAGAACTTGGTCCAATGCGAGTTACATGTAATGCTATAATGGCTGGAGTTACAGATACACCTGCAGGCAGAAAAATTCCAATGTTTGATAAGATGTTACATGCAGCACAATTCAAAAATCCACAGGGAAGACTAACAACTCCAGAAGATATCGCAAAAGCTATTGTGGCTCTTTGCGACGAAAAGTGTGACTGGATATCTGGAAATGTTATTGGAGTGGATGGAGGCGAATACATTGTTAATTTTATAGGAGAGAAAGCTCACCTCGCATTCAAATAAATCGGGAATAAATTAATGCATGAATTTACCTTTACTGAAGAACAAAAAATGTTACGCGAAACAGTTCGCGATTTTGTCAACAATGAAATTAAACCTATCGCATCTAAAATTGATGCCGAAGAAAAAATTCCAGATGATTTAATTAAAAAATTAGCAGAACTTGGATTTCTTGGAGTTGCTTTTCCAGAAGAATATGGTGGTGGTGGTTTCGGTGAAATTGGTTATTGTATAATGCAGGAAGAAATTGCAAGAGGATGTTTATCAACTGCAACTTTCATAGGTGCACATCAATCAATCGGTGCTAATGCAATTTATATTGGAGGTAATGAAGAACAAAAAAAGAAATATCTGACACCCCTTGCTAAAGGAGAAAAAATTGGAGCTTTCTGCTTAACAGAAGCACAAGCAGGCTCAGATTCATTTAATGTTAAAACCAGAGCAGAACTTGATGGTGATTATTGGGTAATTAATGGCGAAAAATTATGGATAACTAATGGTGGAATTGCAGATATCCTTACAGTCTTTGCAAGAACTTCTAAAGGAATAAGTGCTTTTATTGTAGAATCAAATACACCTGGTTTTCATGCCGGACCTCCAGAAAAGAAAATGGGTATTAAAGGAAGTACTACTAATGCATTGACATTTGAAAATGTTCGAGTTCCAAAAGAAAATTTACTTGGAAAAGAAGGACGGGGTTTTTTACTCGCAATGAAAACTCTTGATGCAGGTAGGTTAGGTCTTGGTGCTGCCTGTCTTGGAGCTTCTAAAGAACTTTTAGAGCTTTCAACACGTTATGCTAAACAAAGAAAACAATTTGATCAAACTATATCAAGTTTTCAGGCAATTCAATTTATGCTTGCAGAAATGGCAACGATGATTTATACTATGGAATCAATTGTTTATAGAACTGCTGTTGATTATGATCTGGGTAAAGATATTTCATATCAATCTGCTATTGTAAAATTATATTGTTCAGAAGCACTTGATAAAATTGTAGATTATGCAGTTCAAATACACGGTGGAATGGGTTATTCACGAGAATTACCAATTGAAAGATTTTATCGCGATTCGAGAATTAATAGAATATTTGAAGGTACAAACGAAATTCAAAAAGGTATCATTGCTAGAGAAGTGATAAAAAAGAATGGTGTATTGATTTAATACTTTATTTAAGTAAAATAATTTGTCATTTTAGAAATTTTATGAAATAATTTATTAAATTAATTTGTAAATTAGATAGGAGATAAGAATAGATATGAAGCCATTTACGTTTACTGATAGCAATTTTGATACAGAAGCACTTCAATCAGATATTCCAGTTATTGTAGATTTTTGGGCTGCATGGTGTGGACCATGTAGAATGATTGCACCGATTATAGAAGACCTATCAGAAGAATATGAAGGAAAAATAAAAGTAGGGAAACTTGATGTTGATGAAAATCAGCAGACAGCCATTCGGTATGGAGTAAGAAGTATTCCCACAGTTTTATTTATTAAAAATGGAGAAGTAAAAGATACTATAATTGGAGCTGTTCCTAAAAGTGTATTTATAGAAAAAATTCAAAAACTGTTGTAATATCTTTTATCAAAAAAGAATTTGAGTGTTTTTTTCTTTTTTCTACTTGACAAAGCGAATTAGTGATATTATTTTTTTATTGAAAATGAAAAGATTTTGAATAATGTTAATAAACATAAAAATTATAATGTTATATTTTCTGAAGCTAACAAATAGAGAGATTGAGTGGCTGTATGAAGGGCATTTATGTTAAAGAATTATTTTTTTATTCTATGTTTATCCCAACAACAGAATTTAATAATAATTCAAAAAAAAATAATTAATTACAATATCTCACAAAGATAGGAGGTAATTATTGTACTTTATTTACAATTTTTTTCCTTTCATTAACCCTTTCTTAATTAAAATAACAAGCTAAGGAGTAAAGTATGCATCGAAGAATTTTTTACTTTTTGCTATTACTTGCTCTTTTTCCTGCATTGTTAACAGCAGGAACAAAGGGTAGAATCAAAGGTAAAGTAGTAGATTTGCAGACAGGCGAACCATTGATTGGTGCCAACGTTATTGTTATGGGTACCACAACTGGTGCAGCCACTGACGCAAATGGAGAATATGTACTACAAAACCTTGACCCGGGTGTTTATACTGTTAGAGCATCATACCTGGGATATCAATCAATAACTATTTCAAATGTGCGTGTAAATGCAGACCTCACAACTTCATTAGATTTTCAGTTACCAAGTGAGGAAATACAGGTTGGCACTGTAGAAATTGTAGCACAGAAACCACTTATACAAAAAGATAATACAAACGCAGTAAGAATTACAACAAGTGAAGATATACAGGCATTGCCTGTTCGTGGAGTAAATAATATAATAAGTTTAACAGCTGGTGTTACACTTCAAAATGGAAATATATATATCCGTGGTGGTAGAAATGATGAAGTCGGATATTATCTTGAAGGTGTATCAATTAAAAATCCAATTACAGGAAATCGTGGTGTAACAATTTCACAGGATGCTCTTGAAGAAATTCAAGTTCAAGCAGGTGGTTATACTGCAGAATTTGGTGGTGCCAATGCTGGTATTATTCGTCAATCATTTAAATCTGGTGGCACTCAACTTAAAGCTAGTTATGAATATATTACTGATAATATAACATTCAAAAGCAAAGATAATGCTTTTGATGGTAAAAAACGTCTTGGTGCATACTGGTGGGGATATCACGAAGAAAGTGGAGTATTAAGTGGTCCTCTATTTGATAATAGAGTTAAGTTTTTTGCTAATATTAATTATGTATATCAGCGAGATCCCGAACCCCAGCCATATCCAGGAATGAATTTAGGAATTTTAACAGATAATATATCAGGTGATACAATTAATTTCGTTTATCCAGCTGGACCTCGAAAAGGGGTACAGGAACAATATTATACTTATACAGGAACATTGAATTTTGATTTAAAACCAGTTTTAATAAGATTAGCTGGTACATATACAACATATAATAGTGATGTTTGGGCAGATAATCCTATTAGAAATATTCTTCAAACTCGTCGTGGTAGAAATGAACAAGCAAATGGAGCATTAAATCTTAAAGTAACACACGTATTAAGTGGCTCAATGTTTTATGAATTATCAGCTGGATATTTCTTCTCAAATAGCGAAACTTATACTCCTGGCTTGGGTTCTAATTACTGGGCATACGGAGATAGCGTAGCTAATGCAGAAGTTGGATGGACTATTCCAAGAACTGCAGCTGATATTGCAAATGGGGTTTATGGAAGATATGTTAGCCCAACACAAGCAAGTATCATGGGCTTCTATTTTAATAGAGATGGATCAATACCAACAGGATATGGAAAAAATAAAAGAGAAGGGATTTCACTTAATGGTGCTTTATCATTTTTGTTAGGTAAACATCATTCTTTCAAAGTTGGTGGTGAATATCAACAATATGTATTGAGAAATTGGGGTTTACGTAGTCAGGTTAGTTTAGCTGCGTCACTTAATAACTGGTTGGTAGCTCATCCAAATGCTACAGAGGATGAAATCACAGCAGCAAAGCGTCAGTTCATTTTAACCAGAGGTGTCAATAACTATGGTTATGATGTTTTTGGTAATGAAACAGATGAAGGATTCTTTGATGCTCCACATAAACCAGTTTTTGCTGCTGCATACATCCAGGATAAAATTGAGTATGAAGATTTAGTAATAAACGCAGGCTTAAGATTTGATTATATTGATATTGATAATCTTACATTTGTAGATCCAAGTCAACCAGATTTAGCAATCAATCCTCAAACTGGAGAATTGTACGAAGCTGGTTGGAAGAAGGTACCAACATTTAGTGCAGTAAGTCCTCGTTTAGGATTTTCATTTCCTGTTACAGATAAAACAGTATTCCATGCTCAGTTTGGTAAATTTGTACAACAACCAGCACTTAATACTGCTTATTTAGGTTACTATGAATTAGCTTGGGAAATTAAAGGTGGCTTTTTTATTTCAAGACCAGCTGGTTCTAATATTAGACCAACAAGAACAACTCAATATGAATTAGGATTTACTCAACAATTAACAGATTTTATGTCATTGGATATTACTGGTTACTATAAAGATATAAAGGATCAGGTTCAATTTGTAAATCAACCAGTTGTTAGAACATCTGCATTCCAGAATTATAATATTTTAGCAAATGGTGATTATGCTACTACAAAAGGAGTAGAAATAACTCTTAATATGAGAAGATATCAGAGATTAGCAGTTAATGCTACACTTTCATTCCAGGATGCCAGAGGTACAGGTTCGAATCCATATTCAAATAGTGGTGTTGTTGGTGCTCCACTTGATGGTGTTACAATATTTGTTCCTAAATATATTTCACCACTTCAATTCAATCAAGCAATTAAAGGAAATGTTAATATAGATTATCGTTTTGGACCTAAAGATGGACCTTCTTTACTGCAAAATTTTGGTATATCCTTGCTTGCAATGTTTAATAGTGGACATCCATACACAAGAGGATTTGGTGCACTGAATGCGGAATCAGATGCTCGTTTCCGTCAACCACTTGAAGCTTTGAATGCATCAACTACTCCTGGTGAATTTCAGGTTGATTTACGTGTAGATAAAACATTTAGATTATTTGATAGACTTTCTCTCAATGTTTATGTATATGTAATCAACCTGTTTGATAGAAAGAATGTAAGAAATGTATTCTTGAGAACAGGTTCGGCTGACGATGATGGTGTCATTTATAATCCAGAATTAGCACAACAGTTACTTTCCACCTATGGTGATCAATATATAAATCTCTATAAAGCAATCAATATTGATTACCAGCAAGGATACGGTGGTGTTCCTGGTGCAACAACTAACTTATTATATGGACCACCTCGTCAGATTCGACTTGGTATCAGATTAGAATACTAATTTAGTTTTGAAAAAATAACAGGAGTAAAAAATGAAAATAAAGTTAATTAGATATTTAAGTTTTGCGCTAATACTAATAGCGTTTACTTCATTGGCACTTGCAAAAGGTGGTGGCGATAAAAAATCCACCAGACTTAACAAGAGTCTCGGAACGCCAGTTTATACCAAAATTAATATAAATAATATTTCTACCTGGATTAAAAATGATGGTGAAACTGACATAAATCAAAATGGTAATTCCGGTTTTGTATTTCCAAAAGGAAGTAATAAAACAGCGGTTTTCCAATCTGGTTTCTTGTGGGGTGGTAGAGTAGATGGACAGTGGAGAGTTGGAGGTTCAACATATAGACAGGGAACAGTTCCAGGACGTATTTTACCAAATGGACAACCTGCAAATCCAGATGATCCGGATGTAAGAATTTATAGAGTTAGAAGAGATTATAAAGATGGCGATTTAAGTGCTGAATTGGCTGATGGTGATGGACCTTCTATTGAAGCTATTAGACAACAATATGAAAAGGACTGGAATGAATGGCCAGCTGATCAGGGAGCACCTTTCGAAGATGTCGATGGCGATGGTAAATATAATCCTCAGATAGATATACCTGGAGTACCAGGAGCCGATCAGACAGTTTGGTTTGTTTGCAATGATTTAGATCCAGCTCAAACTGATTATATGTATGGTTCTCTTCCAATGGGCATAGAGGAACAGGTGACTGTTTGGGGTTACAAAGCTACAGGTGCATTAGGCAATATGATATTTAGAAAATTCATTATTATAAATAAAAATCCAGAACAAAAACCATTTACAGAAATGTATGTTTCTATGTGGAGTGATATTGATGATGGAGACGCAGGTGATGATTTTGCAGGTTGCGATACAACTCTAAGTTTAGGATATTGTTACAATGCAAATGCTACAGATGCAGTTTATAACCCGCTTCCACCTCCTGCTGTTGGTTTTGATTTCTTCCAGGGTCCTATTGTTGCCGGAAGTGCTGAAGATAAAGCCATTTATAAAGGTAAATATGTTGAAGGAAAGAAAAATCTTCCAATGACAGCTTTTTATTTCTTTATTAATGGTGACCCAATATATAGCGACCCTGATTTAGGATTGTATGAAACAGGTGCATTACAATGGTATAATTTGTTTAGAGGAAGAATTTCTACAAGTGGTGATCCATTTGTAGATCCTACTACAGGTCAACCAACCAAATTTACACTATCTGGTGATCCAATTACAGGCACTGGCTGGATTGATGGAATGCTTCACCCACCGGGAGATAGAAGAATTGGTATGGTTTCCGGTCCTTTTGAAATGGCTTATGGTGATACACAGGAAGTTGTAGTTGCTGAAATTGCAGCAGGTGCTATTCCTGGTGTTGATAGACTTAGTGCTATTCAATTATTAAAGTTCTATGACTTACAAGCACAATTAGCTTATGATAATTTCTTTAATGTTCCGAAAGCTCCACCTGCCCCTGCTGTATCAGTTGCGGAAATGGATAGGGAAGTTATACTTTCTTGGGGAAGTGATTTAGCAAAGGTAAATGCTACAGAGTCCTACTCACAAAGTGGTTTTGAATTTGAAGGTTATTGTATATATCAACTACCATCAAGAACAGCCCAAGCAAATGAAGCTAAGTTAATAGCAACTTATGATAAAGTAAATGGTGTTCTTAAAATTAGTGATTTAGAATTTGATGCTACATCTGGAGTAGTACAGAGTAGAGTTGTAAAATTTGGTACAGATTCAGGAATTAAACGTTATATAAGTATTAAATCGGATGCTTTTAAAGGTGGAATGCCATTAAACAATGGAAGTAAATATTATTTTGCAGTAACAGCATATGCATATAATCCAGATCCAAATGCAGTTCCTAAAGTACTAGAAAATTCGATTGAAGTTATTGAAGTAACACCTCAACCACCCAAACCCGGTGTAAGATACGAAGCTTCATTGGGTAAAGAAATTGTTGCTACACATAAATCAGGGTTTAGTGATGGTAAGGTTACAGCATTTGTTGTTGATCCAACAAAAGTTACCGGACACAAGTATGAAGTTAGTTTTGATGTAGATGGATGGATTTTAAAAGACCTAACAACCTCCACTACAATATTAACAAAACAAACCAACCAAAAAGCTGATGACTTATCTCCAATGGTTGATGGTATGTTAATAAAAGTTTCCGGTGCGCCAAATGATTTCAAAGATTTTCTTGTAACTGCAAATGCAAATGGACCACTCGATCCACCTGAATATGGTGCTTTTGCATTCAATAATAGTGGATTCCCGCATCCATCTACAGGTGATAGACCGACACCAAGGCAACAGGTTCGTGGTGGTTTGTGGGGTATTCATACTGGAAATATAGATGATGCCTCTTTTGACTTTGATTTCTTTAAAACAAGAGTAACTCAGGGAGGCGCACGCTGGCCAAGAATAATACCAAATGATTTTGAAATAAGATTTATACCAGGTAAAGCTTTCTTATATCCAGGAAGTGATTATGGTGGACATGGTAAATTAGTAGATGTTCCATTCCAGTTATGGAATATTGGAACAAAATCTGATGCAAGTGATGATGTTCGTTATTTCCCGTATATACTTGATGCTAATGAAAATGGAGTATTTGATTTATCAGGTATTGATCATCCAATTTCGGGTAGGGATGATGATCCAGAAACAGATTGGATTTATTGGGTAATTCCAAAAGATATGACGCCTGGCGAGAGTGGTTATAATGCAATTGTTAATAAAATACAAACAGAAGGTGATGCTAATCACGAGTATATGGATGGAGCAATAATGAGCGGTGATGCAATGCGTCGTATGGTACTGGTAAACTGGAACGGTGGAAGTGTCTCTGATGCAAACTGGCCTAATAATGTTAATAGTCCAATGCCAGAAGAAGGAACAGTATTTAAGATAATTACTACTAAACCAAATCTACCAGGTTCTGATGTATTTGAATTCACAGCTCCTTCAGTTACTGTAAGTACTGAACTTGCTAAAGAAGATGTAGAAAAGATTAATGTTTTCCCAAATCCATATTATGGCGTTAATCCTCAAGAAATAAATAAATATCAACGTTTTGTAACATTTACTCATCTACCGCAAAAGGCAACAATTAGAATATTTAACCTTGCAGGTCAACTTGTTAGAACAATTAGAAAAGATTCACCTGAACAATTCCAGAGATGGGATTTAAATAATGAGAGTAGTTTGCCTGTTGCAAGCGGTATCTATATTGTTCACGTTGATATGCCAGATTTGGGTAAAACAAAGATTTTAAAAGTAGCTATCATTCAAGAACAACAAGTTCTTGATAGATTCTAAAAAATTGAAGGAGACTGAAAATGAAAAAAATAAATTTATTTGCAGTTATACTTTTAACACTACTTACTGTCAGCAGTCTTTTTGCTGGTGGAGGAAGTCGTAATGGTACTGCTGGTGCTACAGAATTACTGGTTCCGGTTGGTGCTCGCGGTATCTCGATGTCAGGTGCAACTATAGTTGGTGCAACTGGTGTTGAAGCTTTATATTGGAATCCAGCTAATCTTGTTCGCGGAGAGTATAATACTTATGCAATGTTCTCTCATATGAATTACATTGCAGATATTAGTGTTGATTATGGTGCAGTTTCAACTAACATTGAAGGATTTGGTGCTTTAGGATTTACTATAAAATCTATTGGAATAGGTGATATCCCTGTTACTACCGTAATTAATCCAGATGGAACAGGTCAAACCTTTAGACCATCATTTGTTACATTGGGTGTTACTTATTCAAGAATGTTAAGTGATAGAATTTCTGTTGGTGTTACAGCTAATCTTATAACCGAAAGAATTGAATTGGTTTCTTCTACTGGTATAGCATTTAATATGGGTATTGCTTATAAGAATTTAGCAAATGTTGATGGATTAAGCTTTGCAGTAGTACTGAAAAATATTGGTCCTCAAATGAAATATGATGGAAGTGGTCTAAACGTAAAAGCAATTTCAACAGATTTAGCACGTCCAACTCAGTACTATAAGATTGATGCTGCTTCGTTCGAATTACCATCAACATTAGAATTGGGTTTGGGTTATAATTTACAAATTAATGAATCAAATGCCTTAATGGTTAATGGTGTATTTCAAAATAGTAACTTTTATGGTGATGAGTATAAATTGGGTGCTGAGTATGGATTTAATAATACCTTATTCTTAAGAGGTGGATATATGTTTATGCCAGAACTAGATAGTGATAGCAATGTATTTGGTTTAACAGCTGGTTTTGGTATAAACTATGATTTAGGAGGCGTTGGTTTAAAATTAGATTATGCTTATCGCCAGGCTAAATTCTTTGATGCTAACCATGTATTTACTATTACATTAGGTCTATAATTCAGTTCTAACTTAAAAAAGAAGCCCTCTGAAAAAAGAGGGCTTCTTTTTTTTTAAAATTCCTTTTCTTTTTTATAATAATATTAACATACTTCAGCAACTATATTGTAGAATTGATTATATTTTCCTAAATGATTAAATATAGTACCTAAAATTCTATTAATATCGAGGAGATAAATGAAAAAAATTGTTTCATTTATAATAATATTATATTCCCAGCTTTTTGCTCAATCCGAATTGGGATTTGAATTTGATTATGCCCGATTTAAATATGATTCAAGTTCAGTGTATATGGAATTTTATTACGAATTAAATACTACTAATATGAAAGTTAGAGAAACTGATGCAGGACAGGTCAAAGAAGCAATCGTTCATATTGAAATGAAAAATTTAGAAGCCGATACTTTTTTTATAAATAAAGACTGGAAAATTACACATCAGATTAATGAGCAGAGCGATAATCAGGACAGAAATTATACAGGAGTAATTGGTTTTATAATATCAAAGGGAAATTATTCCTTGTTGATTAAAGCTTATGATGTTGCAAATCCTTCTTTCAATAAAGTTATTAATGAGAAAATTATAGTAAATCCATTTAAAGATAATAAATATTCAATAAGTGATATACAAATTGCTACAAATATTAAAAAAGATGGAGCTGATCCAAATTCAATTTTCTATAAAAATACTCTCGAAGTTATTCCAAATCCATCTATGACTTACACCGATAAAATGCCAATGTTATTTTATTATGCTGAACTTTATAATTTATTATTAGAAGATGCCGATAATGAATTTAAGCTATTCAAAGTACTTTATAATAGTATTGGAGAGAAAGTTTTTGAACAATCTAAAAAGATTAAACAAAGTCAAAATTCATTTGTAGAAATTGGAACAATAAATTTATCTAAATTACCAACCGATTCTTATAATCTTGTTTTCAGTCTTGTTGATAACAAAACAAATCAAGCATATATATCAACTAAACGATTTTATTACTATAACGCAAAATATATTGATACTTCAAAAGCAAAAATTGTAGATAAAGGTGTACTTGGGAGCGAATTTGCAATATTAGATAAAAATGAATGTGATAAAATGTTTTCTCAGATAAAGTACATTGCAACTCAACAAGAAATTGATCAATATAAAAAGTTAGATTCTTTAGCTGCAAAAAGAGAATTTTTATATAATTTCTGGAAACAACGCGATCCCGACCCTTCTACCTCAATAAATGAATTTAAAGAAGACTATATGAAACGTGTTGAATATGCAAATAGAAATTTTAGTATTTATTCTAAAGAAGGATATTTAACCGATAGAGGAAGAGTTTACTTAATTTATGGTGAACCAGATCAAAGAGATTATTACCCAAGCGAAGCAAATATGAAACCTTATGAAGTATGGTTTTATAATCAAATAGAAGGAGGAGTAAGTTTTATTTTTGGTGATGTTACAGGATTTGGAAATTATGAATTACTCCATTCTACTAAGAGAGGAGAAGTTAGAGATGATAACTGGCAACGACGATTAAGTACTCAATAAAGAAATATGTTCAACAAAAATAAAATTGAATATTTTTTCTTTCGTCTTTTTAATAAAATTCTTCGATTTATTGGATTACAAAAAGCAAGAAAACTTGCTAAGTTTTTAGGTACTTTTCTTTATTATTTTATTCCTATCAGAAAAAAAACAGTAATAAGTAATCTTAAAATTGCTTTTCCAGAAAAGTCACTAAAGGAGATAAAAAAAATTGCAAAAAAAAATTTCCAGAATATCTTCATCACATTTGTTGAATTGATGCTCATTCCTTTCTTAAAACTGGATGAAATAAAATCTCAAGTATGGTTTGATAACCTGGATTTAATTAGTAATAAAATTAAAAATGGTAAAGGTCTTATTATTTTAACAGGACACTTTGGTAACTGGGAAATATTAATATCATCTATAGTTGCTTATATCAATGCTAATTATCATGTTTTGGTAAAACCTCAAAGAAATCAATATATAACAGAGTGGCTTAAAAGAACTCGTAGCATAGGAAATACTAATGTTATACCAGTAGGTGTTTCAGTCAAAGAAATAATTAAAGCATTAAAATCAGGTGAAGTTGTTTTAATTGCTGGCGACCAGCGAGGTCCAATCGATGGTGCGAGATTTAATTTTTTTAACCATCAAACTGCTCTATATACTGGTACTGCTTCAATTGCTCTTAAAACTAATTGCAATATTATTCTGGTTGCTTGTGTTAGACAACCAGATTATAAATATATAATTCATGTTGAAGAATTAAACTTTGAAAATTTACCAGACGAAATAGAGAAAAGACCAATCGAATTAACCCAGCGATATATATCATTTCTTGAAAAATATATTAGATTAAATCCCGAGCAGTATTTCTGGATGCATAAGATATGGAAATATTGAACTCTAAAAAGAGAATTTTAATTATACAAACAGCATTTCTGGGTGATGCAATTTTAACATTGCCAATGATTCAAAAATTGAAAGAATATTATCCTCAATATTATATCGATGTTTTATGTATACCTTCGACTTCAGAAATTTATAAAAACTCTCCTTTTGTTGACGATGTTATTATATATGATAAAAAAAAGAATCAAAAATCTTTGATTGATTTATTTTATTTAATAAAAACCATTCGAAAAAAAGAATATTCAAAAGTCTATTCTCCACATCGTTCATTTCGTTCTGCAATTATATCAAAATTTTCTAATGCCAGCGAGACTTTTGGTTTTGATAATGCCTCTTTTAATTTTTTATATAAGTATAAAATGCATTATGAAAAAAATAAGCACGAAGTAGAGAGAAATTTAAAATTAATTGGATATGATACATCAAAGAATAACTGGAGAATTTTACCATCAATAAAATATTCTGAAGAAAGTGAACATAAAATTAATGAGTTATTAAAATTTATAACCAAAAAAATTGTTGCTATTGCACCTGGCTCTGTCTGGAAAACAAAAATTTATCCAAAAGAATATTATGAAGTAATTGTCAAATATCTTACAGGTCTTAATTATTTTGTTTGCTTAATTGGTAGTAGCGATGACAAATTAATCTGTGAATATTTGAATGAAAAATTTCCTGATGATACTTATTCACTAGCAGGTAAATTAACTGTAATCGATACAATAACTCTTCTAAAAAAATGTACACTGCTTATTTGTAATGATAGCGCACCTACTCATATGGCAATGGCGGCTAATATTCCAACATTAACAATTTATTGTTCAACAATTCCAGATTTTGGTTTTTATCCGTATAATTCTAAAAGTGATTTTATTTCATATAATGATTTGAAATGTAAACCATGTGGTATTCACGGATATAATCAATGTCCACTAAAAACTTTTGATTGTGGCTATTTACTTACTCCTCAAATGGTTATAAATAGAATAAACCAGTTAATAAATATCGAGAAAAAAAACTCATAATTTCATATATTTGATACAACATCAATAAATAAAAATGAAATTTTTAAACTTAGATAAGCTAAAAAGGATATTTTTTGTAATAACACCAAACCTGCCAGATTCAAGTACAAAAACTTATAAGTTCAGTATATTTAGAAGTATTTTGTATATATCGATTTATACTTTGATTTCATGGATGATATTAATCTTTATACTTTCTATTACACCATTAAAAGATTTCCTTTTTGTTCTTGATAATCAGGAATTAATTGCTCAACGAAAAAAAATAAATGAACTTCAGGAAAAAGTTAAACTACTCACAGGTGAATTAGAAAGTATCTCTTCTACAAATGAAAAGATAAAATATTCATTAAGACTTGCAACAAGAGATTCTTCTGACACATCAAAAGCAATTTACGATACATTAAAGAAGAAAATCACAAAAAAGATTAATTTAGGTGGAAATATTTTACTTGCATTTAAGGAATTGTTTAGTAAATTAAAAAATGAAAATTACGAATTGGTTGATTCCATAGTATTCATAGCACCTGCAATAGGTATTTTAACAAAGGGCTTTGATCCTAAAATTGGCCATTTAGGTGTAGATTATGGACTTAAAATTGGTACGCCAATTTATGCTTCTGCAGGTGGTCTGGTTATTTTTGCAGATTATACTATAGATTATGGATACACAATTATAATTCAGCATGACTCTGATTACATTACAATGTATAAACATTGCTCAATCCTACTTAAAAGGCCACAAGATTTTGTTAGACAGGGCGAATTAATTGCTCTTAGTGGAAACTCTGGAAGGAAGAGTACAGGTCCACATCTTCACTTCGAATTATGGCATAAAGGAAAACCTTTAAATCCGGAAAGGATAATTATAAAGTAAAGGAGGAACCATGGCTTCTAAAAAAGATTTACATGAAGAAGAAATAAGTATTATTAGTAGTGGAGTTAAAATTGAAGGCAATCTAACAAGTGAAGGAAATGTAAGAATTGATGGTATTGTTGTTGGAAATTTATCGATTAATGGTAATTTAACAATTGGTGATACATCTGAAATTTATGGAGAAATTAAAGCTCGAAATATTACAACAAATGGTAAAGTTGAAGGAAAAATTTATGCTTCAGAAAAATTAAAATTAGAACCTAAATCTATAATTAAAGGTGATTTAATTACGAAAACATTAATAATCGAAGAAGGGGCAATTTTTGAAGGTCATAGTTCGATGAATGGAACACAACCTTTAAATCAGAAAGGAAATGATTAATTTTGAAAAATATCCCAATAAAATTGCAGAAACTTATAGAAACCTTGGTCCTTATTTAGGATTAGGCACTCAATTAGCTGCTACAATAATATTAATGTTTTTTATTGGAAGATGGCTTGATAATATTTTTAATACCAGTCCAATTCTAATGTTAATATTTTCTTTTTTAGGTTGCTTTGCGGCAGTATATAATTTTATTAAGACAGTTCTAAAATTAAATAAAAAATAGTTTGGCAAAAAAAATAAAAATATCTGCTGCATTTATTACTTTTTTATTCTTTTTGCTTCTATATTTATATTACTCAAATATCATAACAGAATTGCAATTCAGATCTATTCTTTTTGCAATGATAATTGCTGTCATCAATTATATTTTATTTTTAATATTATTTAAAATTTCAATTAGAGATAACTCAAGCTTTTTTTTAATTAATCTTGGAGGAATGGTAATCAGGATAATTATCATGCTTGTTTTGATTTTTATAGTAGTAAAATTCTTGAAAGTTGATGAATATAGATTTATATTTGCTTTTTTTATAATGTATTTTTTGTTATTAATTAATGAATTGTATATAGTAATAAGCACTTTATCAAGGAAATCTTACGGTAAACATAAAGATGTTATCCGATAGCACAACTGTAGTTGATACTTTGCAAACCTCGCATACTGGTAGCCAGGATACTGGCTGGATAATGCATCATATTCTTGATTCAAAAGAATTAGATTTAACACCATTTGGTATAATTCATCTTCCGGAAATTCATTTATTTGGGTTTGATATTTCAATTACCAAGCACGTTGTTTTTATGTGGATTGCTGCTCTAATTTTGATAATTACTTTTATCAAAGTATCAAACTCTTATAAAAAATCTTTGGTCCCAAAGGGAATTACAAATTTGGTAGAAGTATTAATCATTTTCGTGCGAGACGAAATTGCTAAACCTACAATAGGTTCAGGTTACGATAAATTCTTACCATATTTACTAACAGTTTTCTTTTTCATTTTAACCTGCAACTTTTTAGGATTATTACCTTATGCAGCTACATCCACAAGTAATATTGCAGTAACTGCAACACTGGCAGGGATATCATTTTTAGTAATCCAGATTGGCGGTATAATGAAAAATGGATTGATAGGTTACTTCAAAGGTTTAATTCCACATGGAATACCATGGTGGCTTACCCCCATTATGTTTTTGGTTGAAATACTTGGTTTGTTTACTAAACCATTTGCTCTGGCTATCCGTCTTTTTGCTAATATGACTGCAGGTCATATTGTGATTTTAGCATTATTAGGTTTGATTTTTATTTTAAGAACTTATTTTGTAGTTCCTGTTTCAATAGCATTTGCTTTGTTTATTTATTTACTCGAAGTTTTAGTAGCTTTAATTCAAGCATATATATTTACAATGCTATCTTCTTTGTTTATTGGGATGGCATATCATCAAGAACATTAAAATAAAAAGGAGGATATCAATGGAATTTGTTTATTTAGCAGCTGGTATTGGTGCAGCACTTACTGTTATTGGCGGTGCATTTGGAATTGGTAAATTAGCTAGTGCAGCTATGGAAGCAAGTGGCCGTCAACCAGAAGCTGCAGGAGAAATTAGAACCTCAATGATTATAGCTGCTGCTTTAATTGAAGGTATTTCTTTGTTCGCTCTGGTTATTTGTATTCTTTTAGCATTGAAATAATGAGTTAATTATTCTCTTTCAAAATAGGGAGTAGATTTATGAATTTCGGCAATTTGCTTTTTGTTATTTTACTTAGTAGTGGTGAATCATCAGGGAGTCCACTTGATGTTAATCCTGGATTGATATTATGGACTATAGTTACTGTGTTTTTTCTGATACTGATTCTATCGAAATTGGCATGGAAACCAATATTAAAATCCCTTAATGAAAGAGAAAATTTAATTAGAGAATCACTTGAAAAAGCTGAAAATGCTAGAAAAGAAGCAGAAAGATTAATTGCAGAAAATAAAGCTAATCTTCAAA
The DNA here is from genome assembly GCF_036860695.1 of Rosettibacter firmus. NCBI lineage: Bacteria > Pseudomonadati > Ignavibacteriota > Ignavibacteria > Ignavibacteriales > Melioribacteraceae > Rosettibacter > Rosettibacter firmus. Next base: position 102,686 of record NZ_JAYKGJ010000005.1, read on the forward strand.
AAGCAGAAGCAGAAGCACAGAAAATTATTGATCAGGGAAGAGAATATGCAGAAAAATTAAAATCGCAAATTCTCGAAGAAAGTAAAAATCAGGCTAAGAAAATGATTGCAGATGCTCAGAAAGAAATAGAAAGAAAAAATGCCGAAGCATTCCAGAAATTAAAAGAGCAAATTGCTGATATTGCAATTAGTGCTTCCGAAAAAATATTGAGAGAAAATCTTGATAAAGAAAAGCAATTGAAAATAGTTTCAAGATATTTAGAAGATCTTTCTAAAAATTAATTATGAGTGTTTTTAGAATATCATATCGTTACGCTAATTCATTATTTCAACTTGCTGAAGAAAAAAATATTTTAGATACTTTGGCTGAAGATGCAGAGTTGATTTATTCAACATTGTATAATTCGAAAGAATTACGTTCTTTACTCAAAAATCCTGTTCTTAAAACCGATAAGAAAAAAGAAATTTTATTTGCTGTATTTAATAATATTAGTTCTGCAATGAAGGACTTTTTAAACTTCATTGTTGATAAGAACAGAGAAGATATATTGATGGAAATTATGAATGAATTCTTGAACCTTATCGATAATAAAAAAGGAATTTTAAGAGCAGAAGTTGTTTCTTCAGTTGAATTAGATGATAATCTAAAAAATGAAATAATTTCTAAATTAGAAAAAAGAGAAAATAAAAAAGTTGTTGCTAAATTTAGTGTCAATCCAGATATAGTAGGTGGTTATATTATAAAATTTCGCGATACAATAATTGATGCTTCCCTTATTCATCAATTAGAAAGATTAAGAATAAAGTTTTCTGAAGATATAAGTATTACGAACAATTAGGATGAAAAAAATGATAGAAATTAGACCTGACGAAGTTTCTGCAATATTAAGAAAACAGCTTGCTGGTTTTGATAACGAAGTGGATGTTTATGATGTTGGTACAGTATTACAGGTTGGTGATGGAATTGCTCGTGTATATGGTTTAACGAAAGTAATGGCTAGCGAGCTTGTAGAGTTTCCTAATGGTGTAATGGGAATGGTTCTTAACCTGGAAGAAGATAACGTAGGTTGCGTGTTGTTTGGTGAAAGTACTTTGATTAAAGAAGGTGATATTGTAAAAAGAACAAAACGAGTTGCATCTTTCCCTGTAGGAGAAGGATTGCTGGGAAGAGTTGTAGATCCACTCGGTCAACCGCTGGATGGAAAAGGGAATATACAATTTGAAAAGTACTCTCCTATTGAAAGAAAAGCACTTGGTGTTATTCAACGTCAACCTGTTAAAGAACCACTGCAAACTGGTATTACAGCAATTGATGCAATGATTCCTATAGGAAGAGGACAGAGAGAATTAATAATTGGAGATAGACAAACAGGTAAGACTGCAATTGCAATAGATACAATTATTAATCAAAAATATACACATACAGAAGAAGCTAAAAAATATGGAATTAAACCTGTATATTGTATTTATGTTGCAATAGGCCAAAAGAATTCAACAGTTGCTCAGGTTGTTGCTAAGCTCGAAGAATATGGAGCCATGGAATATACAACAGTTATCTCTGCTCCTGCTTCTTCCCCAGCTCCACTTCAATACATTGCACCTTATGCTGGAGCAACATTAGGTGAATATTTTAGAGATAATGGAAAACATGCTCTTGTAGTTTATGATGATTTATCAAAGCAGGCAGCTGCATATCGCGAATTATCATTACTTTTGAGAAGACCACCAGGAAGAGAGGCATATCCTGGCGATGTTTTCTATTTGCACTCACGCTTGCTGGAACGTGCATCAAAATTGAGTGACGAAGAAGGCGGCGGAAGTTTAACTGCACTTCCTATTATAGAAACACAGCAGGGAGATGTTTCAGCTTATATTCCAACAAATGTTATTTCTATTACAGATGGTCAAATTTATCTTGAACCGAACTTATTTAATGCAGGCGTTCGTCCCGCTATTAATGTTGGTATATCTGTTTCTCGTGTAGGAGGCAATGCACAAATTAAAGCAATGAAGAAAGTTGCTGGTTCATTAAAATTAGATTTAGCTCAATACCGAGAACTTGAAGCTTTTGCCAAATTTGGTTCTGATCTTGATAAAGCAACTCAAAGAACTCTTGCCAAAGGAGCTCGACTTGTTGAATTGTTAAAACAGGGACAGTATTCACCAATTCCTGTTGAGAAACAAATTGTTAGTGTTTTTATTGGTACAAATGATTATCTCGAAACAATTGATATTAAAGATGTTAAGAGATTTGAAAAAGAATTTCATGAATATGTTGAATTAAAATATCCTGAAATTTATGAAAATATAAGATCGACAAAAGAATTACGTGATGATACAATTCAACTTCTTAAAAAAGCTGCTAGTGAATTTTTAGAAAAGTTTAAGAAAAGTTAATAAAATTAATGGCAACCTTAAGAGATATTAAAAGAAGAATCGTTGGTGTTAAAAGCACTCAGAAAATTACTAAAGCCATGAAAATGGTGGCTGCAGCAAGATTGCGTCGTGCACAGGATAATATTATAAATGCAAGACCCTATTCTCGAAAAATTGCCGAAGTTTTATCTCATTTGCTAAATGTTGAAAAGAATATTAATAACCCTTTAATTAAAGAACGAGAGATTAATAATGTAATAATTGTTGTTGTTACGTCAGATAGAGGTCTATGTGGTAGTTTTAATGTAAATGTTATAAGACAGGTAGAAGAATTAATTCAAAAAGACTATAAAGAATTATATGATAATGGAAAAATTTTTCTTTATTGTGTTGGTAAGAAAGGTTATGACTACTTCTCAAGAAAAAAATATATTATAACTGGAACCCACCAGGGAATCTTCTCCCACTTAAAATTTGAATTCGCTTCCGGTATAGTCAAAGAGTTAATGCATAAATTTTTAAATGGAAAAGTTGATAAAGTTTTGCTGGTTTACAATGAATTTCGTTCAATTATACAACAGAAAACTGTAGTAGAGCAATTTTTACCAATTAAATCTTTTGCTAAAGAAGATTATGATGAAAGAATAGTGCCTGAATTTATATATGAACCTAATAAAACTGAGATTATTAATTTTCTATTACCAAAACATCTGAATGCTCAAATGTGGAAAGTTTTACTTGAATCTTATGCTGCTGAACTTGGTGCTAGAATGACTGCAATGGATATGGCAACAGAAAATGCAAAAGAACTTATTCGCATACTACAGTTAAATTATAATAAAGTAAGACAGGCTACCATTACCAAAGAAATAATTGAAATTGTAACCGGAGCGAATGCACTGAAAGAAAGCTAATCTATAGATTTTTGAAATGAATTTCCTTTTTATTATCTTTTCATAGGATATTATGCTTGAAGATTTAACAGAGAAATTAGAAAGAACTCTAAAAAAAATTACAGGTCAGGGTAAACTAACCGAAGAAAATATTTCTGATACCCTGCGAGAGATAAGGCGTGTTCTTTTAGATGCTGACGTTAATTATAAAGTAGCTAAACAATTTATTGAAGATGTAAAAGCTAAAGCTCTGGGAAAAGAAGTATTACTTTCTGTAACTCCTGGACAGCTTATAACTAAAATAATTTATGATGAATTAACAAAGCTACTTGGCGGAAGTGGTGCTGAACTTAAACTAAATCCTTCTGGCATAACAGTAATAATGTTAATCGGATTACAGGGATGTGGAAAAACAACTTTCAGTGCTAAATTAGCCAAGTACTTAAAAGAGCGAAAAAGAAATGTTCTTTTAGTAGCTGCAGATGTTTATCGGCCTGCTGCAATTAATCAATTGAAAGTTTTAGGTTCTCAAATAAACGTACCTGTTTTTTCAATTGATGATAGCACAGATCCGATAAAGATAGCCTGCGAATCACTGAACTATGCTAAAATAAATAAACTTGATACAATAATTATTGATACTGCTGGAAGACTTCATGTTGATGACGAAATGATGGAAGAAGCCGCTGCAATTAAAGCAAAAGTGAACCCAACGGAAACATTATTTGTTGTTGATTCAATGACAGGGCAGGATGCTGTTAACTCGGCTAAAGCATTTCATGAAAAAGTAGATTTCGATGGTATCGTTGTTACAAAACTCGATGGTGATGCAAAAGGTGGATGTGTACTTTCAATTAAAGCAGTAGTTGACAGACCGATTAAATTTATAAGCGTTGGTGAAAAACTTGATTCGATTGAAATTTTTTATCCTGATAGATTGGCTTCCAGAATTCTGGGTAAAGGTGATATTGTTACATTGGTTGAAAAAGCTCAACAGCAGGTAGATGAAAAAGAAGCAGAAGAACTGGAAAAAAAATTATTAGCCAATAAATTTGACTTTGAAGATTTCTTAAAGCAGATTAAAATGATAAAAAAAATGGGTTCTTTAAAATCACTTTTATCTTTAATACCGGGTGTGGGTTCTGCTCTTAAAAATGCAGATATAGACGACAAACAATTGGTAAAAGTAGAAGCCATAATTCAATCTATGACAAAAGAAGAAAGAAGAAATCCTAAAATATTAAATGGTAGCAGGAGAAAAAGAATTGCTCGAGGTAGCGGGAATTCAATTCAGGATGTAAATAGATTAATAAAACAATTTAATCAAATGCAACAAATGATAAAAATGTTAAATTCAAAATCGGGTAAAGCTGGAATAATGAATCTGAAAAATTTTAAAATGAATTAATATTTTAAAAACTATAAAGGAGGAATAAATAAATTGGCAGTTAAGTTAAGACTGAAAAGAATGGGAAAGAAAAAACAGCCTGTATACAAAGTAGTAGCTGCAGATGCTCGTTCGCCAAGAGATGGTAAGTTTATTGAAGCAATTGGATTATATAATCCTAAAACAGAACCAGCTACTATCGAAATAAAAGAAGATAGAGCATTATACTGGTTAGGTGTTGGAGCTCAACCAACACAAACCGTAAGAAGTTTACTTTCTCAAAAAGGAATTTTATTGAAAAGAGATTTAATGAAACGCGGACTTTCTGAAGAACAGATAGCTATTAGAATGGAAGAATGGAAAAAGTTAAAAGAAGCACAAATTGCTGAAAAATTAAAGAAAGCAGAAAAAACAAAGTCAAAAAAACAATCTGAAAAAGCAGAAGATAAGTCAACAGAAGAAAACAGTGCAGCGGAAGTATAGGGTACTGCTTCCGAAGAAGCTAATTATAGCAAAGCATTAAATAGGTACCCTTAGTCATTTAATTATAGGTATTCTCATGAAGGAATTTATTGAATTTATTGCAAAACACCTTGTTGATAATCCGGGGAATGTTTCAATTGAGGAAGCAAAACCCGATGAAAAAACAATCGAACTTACACTTAAAGTAGGTGCGGAAGATGTTGGTAAAGTTATTGGAAAACAAGGTAAAACAGCTCAAGCAATGAGAACTCTTCTTACTGCTATTGCAGCTAAAGAAGGGAAAAGAGCTATACTAAAAATTCTGGATTGATTTTTTGTCAAGTGAAAGATTTAATATTAATTGCTGTTGTAAGATCAGTCTTTAATAATGAAGGATTTGTTTTAGTAGATTCGTATAGTGATTTCAATGACAGGTTTTTTAATTTGAAAACTGTCTATATAGAGTTTTTTGGAAACTCAAAAGAATTTATTGTTGAAAAAGCAGATATAATCGATAATAATGTTGTGCTCAAAATAAAAGGTTTTGATAATTACGAAGATGCTGCACTGTTGATAAATAAAAATATTTATGTTGATATTGAAAATGCTGTTAAATTAGATAACGATACCTATTTTATACATGATTTGATTGATAGCGAAGTTTATAGAAATGGTAAGTTACTTGGTTATTTAAAAGATGTTATTGTTCTTAAATCAAATGATGTTTATGTGATCAAAGATTTAGAAGGTAGAGAAATTTTAATACCTGCAGTAAAAGATTACATAAAGAGTTTTGATCCTAAAGAAAAAAGATTAGAATTAGTAGAAGATTGCGATTTGCTTTATGATGAGGATTGATGTTATATCTGCTGTGCCAGATTTTTTTAATAGTCCTTTAAATACTAGTATAATTAAACGAGCACAGGATAAGAAGAAAGTTGAAATTTATGTGCATAATTTAAGAGATTATGCTTATGATAAACATAAACAAATAGATGATAAACCTTTTGGTGGTGGACCGGGAATGTTATTAAAACCCGAACCGTTCTTTGAATGTATTGAAAAACTTTTGAATGAACGTAAGTATGACCATATAATTTTTCTTACACCTGGTGGTAAGTTTTATGACCAGGAAATGGCTAAAAGATATTCTCTTGCTCAGAATATAATGATTCTAGCAGGACATTATAAAGGTATTGATGATAGAGTTCGGCAAAAATTTGCAACTGATGAAATATCAATTGGAAATTATATATTAACAGGAGGAGAAATTCCTGCTCTGGTGATTATTGACTCTGTTGTTAGATTAATACCTGGAGTTCTTAACGATAGTGAATCTGCTTTAAATGATTCTTTAATTGATGGAAATTATATTGAAGCACCATATTTTACTCGTCCTGCTGAATATAAAGGTTTAAAAGTACCTGAAGTTTTGCTTTCAGGTCATCAAAAAAAAATTAAAGAATGGAAAGAAGAACAATCAAAAATTTTAACAGAAAAATGGAAGAAGATAAATAATCTGGAGTAACAATGGATAAAATCAAAGAAATAACAGAATCTCAACTACGAACCGACTTACCTTCATTTAAACCTGGAGATCATATTCGTGTACATGTTAGAGTTATTGAAGGGGATAAAGAAAGAATTCAACCTTTTGAAGGTGATGTTATAAACATCAGAGGTACTGGTTTAAGCAAAACTTTTACAGTCAGAAAAATATCCAGTGGTGTTGGTGTTGAAAGAATTTTCCCTTATCATTCCCCTAAGATTGCTAAAATAGAAGTATTACGAGAAGGTAAAGTTCGAAGAGCAAAATTGTTTTATTTGCGTAAGCTTTCTGGAAAAGCTGCTAAGATTAAAGATAAAAACCAAACATAATGGAGTAAAGCCGCTAAATACTGGCGGCTTTTTTTATTTGTATTATGAATATTTATTTACCAAATAATATCTATTCTTCAATTTTTGAATCTATTATTCCGAAAAGCGAAGAGATTAATATATTAAAAAAAGAAACAGCTCTTTTAGCTAATCAACTTCTTAGAGATGAATCTTCCATTGCACTTATTCCCTCGCTCGAACTTATTAATCACAATGAATTTTTTATTTCTTCAAAATTCAGTTTTTCTTTCGATGGTCTTTTATCTTATGCATATTTATATTTTACAGAAAATGAAAAAAGCATTAATAAAATTTTTATTAGAGCTGATGTATCTATCAATGAAATTATATTGACTAAAATTTTATTTGCAGAAAGATATTCAATCTATCCAGAGATAACCCTTGATACATCAAATAAAATCAGTCCAGGAAATGATTATGTTGTAAGTGGCGATGAAAATTTTACTTTGTGGGATGTTCATCACGGAATAAGTTTTGCTGATGAAATTTCTGACCTTATCAGTTTGCCTTATGTTAACTTTTTATTTGCTTCTCAGAATAGAAATTCTCTGGAATATTTTAATAATCTTTTCACAGAAGTTGATGCAAAAATTGAAGATAATATTGATAATATTCTTCAACCTCTAAATTATTCTGATAATGTAAAATCATTTATCAAGGAAAATTTAGGTTCAATTTATTTTGAATTGACTGATAATGAAATTGAAGCATTAAAAGAATTAATTAAACTTGTCTATTATCATGAAATTATTGATGATATATTCGATCTGAATTTAGTTTAGAATTATCAACAATATACTAATGAGTATAGCATGACCGAGACAATTCTAAATATCTATTTAATTATCGAGAATAATAATGTTGTGGCTTTTAAGGCTATATCATATGACATAGAAGGAAACGATGAATATAAAATTAAATTCCTGAAGCAAAATGCAATAAATGATTTTACAAAAGCATATTATTTTGAAGCCCCAAGAAATCGAAAAGGGGAATTTATGTCTTATCGAAAGTTCTCAAAACTTGAATCGCAAGGAATGCAATTTCAACTATTTGAAGAGATATTTGAAAGATTTAATGTCCCCCAAAATCCTTTAATTTGTGTAACTCCAGTTGTAGATGGTAAAATATTAGCACAGTTAGATTAAATATTTTATTACAGCAAATCCACCAATTAATAATGCTGTAAAAGCAAAAGCAAGCCAGTTAAAGTATTTATCTATGAAGGTTTTAATTTGTTCTCCATATTTCCATATTAAAGCAGCTACAATAAAAAATCTCCCGGCTCGACTAATAATTGAAGCTATTACAAACATTAATATATTTATTTCGAATGCACCTCCGGTTACTGTAAAAACTTTGTATGGAATAGGAGTAAAACCTGCGGTAAATATTATCCAGAAATTCCATTCATCATAAAGCTTCTTTACATCATAAAATAATTTATGAGTAAAACCTGGAACATTTGAAAAGAAAAAATCTGCTACAGGAGAAAATTGATGATCAATTGTCCACCACAAAAAATGACCTATTCCATAACCAGCAAGTGCACCTGTAACTGATGCTACTGTACATATGAATGCAAATTTAAAAGCTTTTTTTTGTGAACCAAGAACAAGTGCAATTAATAATGCATCAGGTGGTATAGGGAAAAAAGAGGCTTCTGCAAAAGAAAGTACAAACAATGCTGTAGGTCCATATGGTGTATTAGCCCAGTGCAGGACCCAATCATATAATTTTCTTAATATTTTCATAAAATGATTATAATTTTGAAATGTAAGTATAGTAAAAATAAAGCAAATCAATTAGTCTAATTGTAAAATTTGTTGTTGCTTTTTGAAAATACTAAAATTATCTTGTTCTAAAATTTAGGAGGTAATAATGCCAGTACTGAAAGATTTTAAGACAATTCCAGAACTTTTTAATTTTATTACAACCGAATTTGGCAAAGGAAAAGAAAGACCTGTTCTTAAACATAAAGTAGATGATAAGTGGGTTGGTATAACATATGATCAGCTATACGATGAAACAGTTAATTTTGCATGTGGTCTTGCATCTATAGGTGTGAAAAGAGATCATAAGGTTGCTATTATTTCAGAAAATCGTCCTGAATGGGTTTACTCTGATATGGCAATTTTAGGATTGGGTGCTGTCGATGTTCCAATTTATCCAATATCTACTTCAGAAACTATCGAATACATACTAAATAATTCAGAATCAATAGGTGTAATTGTTTCAAATAAATTTCATCTGAATAAAATTCTTAAAGTCAGAAGTAATTGTAAATATCTAAAATTTATTATTGTAATGAATAATAATGATAAGACTAATGATAAGGATGTATATGCTTTTAGTGAAATCCAAGCTAAAGGAAGAGAATTTAGAAAAGAGAATCCAAATTATTTTAAAGAACAAAGTGAGATATGCAGAGAAACAGATTTATGCACAATTATTTATACTTCCGGTACTACTGGCGAACCGAAAGGTGTAATGCTTACTCATCGAAATATAGTATCTAATATAAAAGCTGCTCACGAAGTATTTTATATTGACGAAAATGATATATTCCTTTCATTCTTACCTTTGTGTCATATTTTCGAAAGAATGGCCGGATATTATACTGCTTTTTCTTGTGGGGGTACAATTGCATATGCAGAATCAATTGAAAAAATAGCAAATAATTTATTGGAAATAAAACCTACAATTGTAACAGCAGTGCCAAGATTATTTGAAAGAATGTATTCTAAAATAAAAAGAAGTGTTGAAAGCCAATCTGAAAGAAAACAAAAAATTTTTAACTGGGCTATTGAAACAGGTAAAGAATATCAATTAGCAAAAAAATCCAGTCAACCGATTCCTATTTCTCTTTTACTAAAACATAAATTAGCCGATAAATTAGTTCTATCGAAATTAAGAGAAAGAACTGGTGGAAGAATAAGATTTTTTATATCTGGCGGAGCTGCTTTATCTCGCGAACTGGGACTATTTTTTGAAGCTGCCGGTATACTCATTATAGAAGGTTATGGATTAACAGAATCATCTCCTGTTATTGCTGTTAATCGTCTCAATGATTATAAGTTTGGAACAGTTGGAAAACCTTTGCCTGGAGTAGAAATAAAAATTGCTAAAGATGGAGAAATTCTGGCATCGGGTCCTAACATTATGTTAGGCTATTATAAAAATAAAAAAGAAACCGAAGAAACAATTAAAGATGGATGGCTTCATACTGGTGATATTGGTGTATTTGATGCAGAAGGATTTTTAATTATAACAGATCGGAAGAAACATTTATTTAAAACTTCTCAAGGTAAATATGTTGCTCCTACACCAATTGAAAATATGTTCCTTGCAAGTAAGTATATTGATCAATTTGTTATCATTGGTGATAGACGTATGTTTATAACTGCTCTTATTGTGCCAGACTTCGAAGCATTAAAAGAATATGCCGATGCAAATAGAATTCAATATAGTAGTGTTGAAGAACTGGTGAAAATGAAACAAATCTATGAATTACTTGATAAAGAACTTGATCAATTTCAGAAAAAACTCGCCAACTTTGAAAGAATTAGAAAATTTGCAATACTTGATAAACCATTTAGTATTGAAACTGGTGAACTTACACCATCACTAAAAGTTAGAAGAAAAGTAATTGAAGAAAGATATAAAGATTTGATTGAAGAAATGTATAAAGGTTTGGAAGGATAAATTTTTTAATACTCTGAATCTCAAGAAATTCTGGAATTAAGAAACGATAACTTTTTCTAAATTGAATTAATAATTTGCAAGGTTGGTTGGGAATAAATAAAGTTGATTATTAAAGCCTGAGAGGACTCGAAGCACCAACCAACCCCGTCTTTAGACGGACAGCTATCCATTATAAATTAGAATTGATTTAGTACCCCCGAGAGGACTCGAACCTCCGACCAACCTCGTCTTTAGACGGGCTGCTCTATCCATGATAAATTGGATTGATTTAGTACCCCCGAGAGGACTCGAACCTCCGACCAAGAGTTTAGGAAACTCCTGCTCTATCCATACTGAGCTACGGGGGCACAAATAAATTCAGCAATGCAAATATAAAAAAAATTATTCTCTTACTTTACTCGCTATAACATCGTCGTGAAAGAAGCAAAATAAATTTAGTTATAAGATTGATAATACTTCAATCTTTTAATTATTTTTGCATTTGACATTTAATAATTAATAGGAGTTAAGAAATGACTACAATAGTAGATGTTTGGGGAAGAGAAATCCTTGACTCAAGAGGGAATCCCACAATTGAAGTAGAAGTTACTTTAGAATGCGGAGTGGTAGGAAGAGCTGCTGTTCCAAGTGGTGCTTCTACAGGAGAGAACGAAGCTGTAGAATTAAGAGATGGCGACAAATCTCGTTATCTCGGAAAAGGTGTAAAAAAAGCTGTTGAAAATGTTAACAATAGGATTGCAGATGAAATAATTGATTTTGATGCAACTGAACAAGTTGCTATTGATAATTTGTTATGTGAATTAGATGGGACACCAAATAAATCTGAACTTGGTGCCAATGCAATTCTGGGTGTTTCATTAGCATGTGCAAAAGCAGCTGCCGAAGCTCTTGGTTTACCTTTATATCGTTACATCGGTGGTACAAATGCAAGAACTTTACCAGTACCAATGATGAATATTCTTAATGGCGGTAAGCATGCTGATAATAATGTTGACTTTCAAGAATTTATGGTGATGCCTGCAGGTGCTACAAGTTTTTCAGAAGCTTTAAGAATGGGTGTTGAAACTTTTCATAGTCTTAAATCAGTCCTTCACAAAAAAGGTTATAACACAGCCGTTGGTGATGAAGGTGGATTTGCTCCAAACTTAAAATCAAATGAAGAAGCTATTGAAGTAATCTTAGAAGCTATTGAAAAAGCTGGCTATAAAGCTGGTAAAGATATATTTATTGCTTTAGATCCTGCAGCAAGTGAAATGTGGGATAATGATAAAAAAGCATATTATTTCTTCAAATCAGATAAATCTTATATGTCACCAGAAAAGATGGTTGATTTCTGGGTTAACTGGGTAAACAAATATCCAATTATTTCGCTTGAAGATGGAATGGCAGAATTTGATTGGGATGGCTGGAAATTATTAACAGATAAAATTGGAGATAAAATTCAACTTGTTGGAGATGATTTATTTGTGACCAACACAGAATTTCTTGCAAAAGGAATTGAGAAAGGTGTTGCTAATTCAATATTAATCAAAGTAAATCAAATTGGAACTCTTACAGAAACTCTTGAAGCAATCGAAATGGCAAAAAGAGCTGGCTATACATCTATAATCAGTCATCGCTCTGGTGAAACCGAAGATACTACAATAGCTGATATCGCAGTAGCAACAAATGCTGGACAGATTAAAACCGGTTCTGCAAGTAGAACAGATAGAATTGCAAAGTATAATCAATTACTAAGAATTGAAGAAGAATTGGATACAACCGCAATTTTTCCTGGTTTAGCTGCAATTAATTATAATCCTGAAATTTAATTTAAATTGCTGCCTCAATTAATTTTATTTGATTGGGGCAGCTTTTTTAATTTACTTAAATATTTATTTCTAATTGTAATTAATTAGGAGTAAAAATTGGAACTCAATATTAGTGGTAAAAATGTTCTTGTAACAGCAGCCAGTAAAGGAATTGGTAGAGCAGTTGCAGAACAATTTATTAAAGAAGGATGTAATGTTGCTATTTGCTCAAGAAGTAAAGAGAATTTATTAAAAGCTGTTCAAGAAATAAAAGTAATATACAATGTTGAACCACTATGGTTTGTTTGTGATATTAATAATTTAGAAGATATTGAAAACGCCATAAAATTAGTTAACGAAGCATTTGGTAGTATCGATATTCTTGTGAATAATTGTGGTGGCCCTCCTTCTGGTTTTTTTGAAGAATTAAACGACGAAGACTGGGATTTTGCATATAAGCAAATTTTATTGAGTGTTATTAGGTTTACTCGATTAGTTCTTCCTGCAATGAAAGAAAAAAAATGGGGTAGAATTATTAATATTACCTCTCTTGCTGTTAAACAACCTGTAGATAATTTAATTTTGTCAAATTCATTACGTAGTGCTGTAACTGCATTTGCTAAAACACTTAGTAATCAAGTGGGGAAATATAATATTACAATTAATAATGTTGCTCCTGGCTATACATTAACCTCTCGTATTTATGAACTTGCAATTATAAAAGCGAAACAATTAGGGACTTCACACGAAGAAGTGCTCGCTTCAATAGCAAATGAAGTCCCGATGAAAAGATTAGCACGCCCAGACGAAGTTGCTTCTCTAATTGTTTATCTTGCATCTGAACTGGCTGGATATATTACTGGTTCTACAATTGCAGTAGATGGTGGAATTATAAAGTCAACTTATTAAAATTAATATTTAGTATTGATAACATTATAAAATTAGATCCAGCAGATATTGCTCAAATAAAAAACTTAGAAGCAAAAATTATAAACGAAATAAAATCTTTTGTATTAAGATTTGATTTGTACATTGGTGAAGTAAAAATAAATGATAATTAATTTTATCATATGTTAATGAGACATTGTATTGAGATAGAGAATAACAATGAAAAAAGAAATTGAATTAACTATTCATCCAGATAATATATTTGATTATGAATTTATAAAAAGCCAGGTAATTTCTCGCCTAAAAGTTAATGCCGAAGAAATTAATTCTATAAGAATATTAAAAAGATCAATAGATGCAAGGAAAATAAATCCAGTTTATAAACTAAAAGTAATTGCATACATTAAAGAACAACCCGATGAATATCCTAAAAGAATTGAATTTAAAAGTGTTAACAGTGATAAAAAAGTTATTATAGTTGGTTTTGGACCTGCAGGAATGTTTGCAGCAATGAAGTTAATAGAATTAGGAATAAAACCAGTAATACTTGAAAGAGGAAAAGATGTTCGGAGTAGAAGAAGAGATTTAAAGGCAATCCAAAGAGATGGGATTGTAAATCCAGATTCAAATTATTGTTTTGGAGAAGGAGGTGCAGGAACATATAGTGATGGAAAACTTTATACTCGTTCTACAAAACGAGGGGATTTTAAAAGAATACTTACATTACTCGTTCAGCATGGTGCTAAAGAAGAAATACTTATTGATTCGCATCCTCATATTGGTTCAAATAAATTGCCTGGAATTATTACTAACATTCGACAAACAATTTTGAATTGTGGAGGTGAAATTTATTTTAATTCACGAGTAACAGATTTCATTATTAAAGATAGAAAAATATTAGGTGTGATCGTAAATAATGAGAAAGAATTTATTGCAGATGCAGTTATTCTTGCTGTAGGTCATTCTGCAAGAGATATTTATTATTTATTAAATCAAAAAGGAATTAAGTTAGAATCAAAACCTTTTGCTGTGGGTGTAAGAATTGAACATCCACAAAATTTAATTGATGAAATACAATATCACTCAAAAATTCGTCATCCAAATTTACCTGCTGCAAGTTATAATCTTGCATGTCAAGTCGATAAACATGGTGTATATTCATTTTGTATGTGTCCAGGAGGAATTATAATTCCAGCATCAACTTCGAATGAAGAGTTAGTTTTAAATGGTATGAGTGTTTCAAGACGTAATTCACCTTTTGCAAATTCGGGACTTGTAGTTTCTGTTGATGAACGCGATTGGAAACAATTTGATAAAGCTGGAGTTTTTGCTGGTTTAGAATTTCAAAAAGCAATTGAAAGATCTGCATTTATAGCTGGAGGGAGTAATCAAAAAGCTCCTGCACAAAGAGTAACAGATTTTTTAAATAGAACTATTTCCAGTTCACTTCCAAAAACTTCTTACATTCCTGGTGTAGTTAGCGCTCCACTTCATGAAATTTTACCACAAAATATTGTTAAAGGAATTACAAATGCATTATATTTTTTCAATAATAAAATGAAAGGATATATAACCGAAGAAGCTCAATTACTTGCACCCGAAACCAGAACTAGTTCACCAGTCAGAATACCGAGGGATAATTCATCATTCATGCATATTGAAATTGAAGGATTATTTCCATGTGGAGAAGGTGCTGGTTATGCGGGAGGTATTGTTTCTTCTGCTATAGATGGCGAAAAAGTAGCTGAAGCTGTAGCTATATATTTAATAAAAAAAATCTGACATCCTAAAGTTTGACTTAATAATATATATTTTTTATGTTAATGTTAGAATCTTCAATGAGGAACATCTAAAATTCTATATATATTCCTCTCTTGAAATAATTTTAATATAAAGGAGGGAATCATGGCAGTAGCAAATCCAGTAGAACTTTCAGTATATATTGTTTCAATGGCAGCTTCAGCACGCGCAGCTCAAGCTATTATGAGTACAGGCGCTGATCCAATGGCAATAAAAGAATTTACTTTTAAAGTAAATATTTCTGCTGATTTTTCAGTACAAAGTGAAACTAATATTTCACTAAATATCTGGCGATTAAGCATTAAAGAAAAAATTACAGTTGATTATAAAAGTCATTGGGGACTTGAAATTAGTTGCACAATCGTACCTGTAGTAACTTTGGAAGGATAAAATGAGGTCATATGGCAGTTAAAAAAGAAGAAGAATTTATTGGATTTGAAAAAGTAGTTGAATTACTTTCAAATTCTCTTGCAAGAGCTAATCAAGTTATTTCTGAAGAAGCTAAGAAATCAAAAGAGGGTTTAGCTTTTGTAGCAACTGAAGTTTCTGTAACATTTCCAGCTGAATTTAAAGTTATGGAAAATAAACCACTCTTACGTTTTGTTAGTATTCAGCAGCAAGCTATGATCTCTGAAAAGAAAAAGCCTAATGAAATTAAGCAAGAAACAAAAAATATTGCAACTATTACTATTAATTTACGTCCAGTTCCAATTTGAAAAATTCTTATAAAGTAATATATAATGAAAACAAAAATACTTATTGTATTGTTATTTTTGTTCACTTTAACATCAGCACAATCAGTTACAAATTATGGAATTAAAATCGGGGTTACCTTTTCAAAAGCAGTAGATATCGATATTAAAAATTATTACTGGAATTTATATAGAAATGCCAGAATTGGTAGTAATTACGGTTTCTTTGCACAAATATTTAAAACTGATAATATCAGCTTTGTAGCTGAAATGGGTTATAAACAAATTGGTGCTGAAGATAAAATCCCTGTTACAACATCAGAAAATCCAGATGGTACTGGAGAATTTATTACACTGGATCATGCATATGATTTTTTAGTCTTTCAAATATCCTTTCAACCTGAATATGAAATGCAAGCAGTTAAATTTTATGGAATTTTTGCTCCTACTTTTAATTATATGATAGGAAATAGAGATCAACTTATAATGAATAGATACGTAAAGAAATTTTTAATAGGGTACAATCTGGGAATTGGGATTCAACCTAAAACTTTTTTAAATGGTAAACTCTTTTTAGAAGTTAATTACAATGGTTTCTTTTCCAAAGTTGTTTCAAACGATTTTGTTAGTATGAAATTTAGTTCGTTTCAGATTAGTATCGGGAATTATTTTTAGTTATTTTGATTTTACATTAAGTAATTTTTTATATGTAACATAAAAATGGAGTAAAGTTATGAAAAAATTATTTTTTTTAACTTTATTGCATTTGTTTTTAGTAGCACAAGTTTTATCGCAGCCTAAATATTCAATTCAAATTAATGGTGGATTACTGATGCCCAACAGTAATGATAAAGGATTAACAGCAAATATACAGTTAAATTATTTATTAGGAGAATCTGTTTATTTGTATTTTAATTCTGGAATATCAAGCTGGGATAAAAATATAATATCGTACGCAACTGGTAATCGGTTGCCTTATACTTCTTACTCAGAAGATGATCATTTATTAATTTATTTTTATACAGGAATACAAAAGAATTTAAAATCGGTTAAGACTTTTAATATATATTTTACAGTCGATGTGGGTTATAATTATTTAAAGTATAATAAGTATAAAAATATAATATTAATAGACGAGGATACAAAAGAATTAATAAAATTTGATATAGAACCAGGTTCTGGTAGGAGAGAAAGTAAAAATCTTATTGGAGCAGGCATAGGAATAGGTATTAATAATATGATGTCAGAAAATTTCGGGATATCTGTTAGTGGAAAAATGAATAATTTATTTTACTTACTTAAAGAGCCAAAAACTCAATATTCTATTATGGTTAGTTTTATTTTTAAGATATAATGAAATAGGGGAAAAGAGTTATATAATTCATAAAAAAAATTGATTTATTCATCTTCATCTATCATCTTCATCTATTATAGGGACTAATTTAATTTTGTTTTTAACTTCATCATCAAGTAAATTGATAATCATATCTGCCTGAAGAATCTTATTGGCTGGAACACCAACAAATAATGTTACTTTACTATTTGACTTTGTTTTTAGATTTGCAAGTTTATTTAATCGTGATAAAAGTTGTGGGTCATCAAGATCTTTATCAGAAAGTGTTATTCCAATTGCGATTTTCTTTCTATACTTTGATTTAAAATATACTGGTTCAGTAATACTTGCAACTACATCAATATCCCAACCATTTATTGAAGGTGGCTTTGGAAGATATTTACTATACTTTCTACTTAAAGTCATATATCCACGACTCAGTAGATGATCAACCAATCTCTCAACTCTAATTTTTTCTTTTTCTAATTTCATTTCTAATTAATTAATGGTGTTATTGAAATTACTGGCGAAAATTTTTGATAATTAAGTGTTTTGATGTTCGATATTTTTTTATACTCAAAACATTTTATTTCGTTTGTTCCAAATACTTTTCCATAGAGTACTTTCTTACCATTTTTGTTTTTTGAAACATAAAGTGGTTCTACGATAAATTCTTTTAAGCCATATAAAAATTTTATTCTATTTCTATTATGAATTGCTGATTTAAAAATTACTGTTTTCATAATTACTCCAATTTTAACTATAACTTCTGAAAACACCAATTACTTTTCCTATTATCGAAAAGTCATCGGTATTTTCAACAAGTATTGGTTTATAATTTTCATTTTCTGGTACGAGGTAAATTCTGCCATTTTCAATAACAAATCTTTTCATAGTTGCTTCGTCTCCCAGTAAGGCTATTATGATATCACCATTTTGTGCTTCCCTTTGAGGTTGTACAATTACTAAATCTCCTTCAAGTATACCTGCGTTTTTCATACTATCGCCACGCACCTTTAAGCCAAAGCATTCATTACGATTTCCAATTAAATTTTTGTCGATTGAAAGATTGCCTTCAATATTTTCTTCTGCCAGCAACGGAATACCAGCAGCTACTCGTCCAACAATTGGAATTTCAACAATATTTTGTTCTTCTGTTGGTGTATTATTTACAACTAAAGATAATGTTCTACTGGCTCTTGACTCATTACTTAAATAACCTTTTTTAATTAATGCATCGATATGACGCTTTACACCAAATGTACTTGAAATATTGAATTTTTTCCCGATCTCTCGATAAGTGGGTGGATAACCATTAAAATCCACATAGTCTTGAATGAAATCGAGGATTTCTTTCTGGCGTTGTGTGATTTTTTGGTTTTTCATAATAGTGCTCATTTGTTCACTGTTAATATAGTGAACAAATGTTCAGGTGTCAAGTAAATTTTTAATTGGTAGGAATTTTTTAATTAAATGGGATTCAGTTTTTTAAGAATTTATTTTAGAATGCAGGCTTATAAAAAAAGTCGTAGCATAATTTGCTACGACTACGTATTTAAATTTTATTTTAGAAAATTAATCTACATACGTAATCCATCCATATCTATCTTCTATTTTACCATATTGAATTCCAGTAAGCTCTTCATAAAGTTTAGTTGCCAGCTCGCCGGGTTTTGTATCGTTAAATTGTAAAATTTTATCATTGTATTTTAATCGACTAACAGAAGAAATAACAGCTGCAGTTCCAGTGCCAAATATTTCTAATAATTTCCCATTATTATAAGCATCAATAACTTCATGAATAGAGATAAGTCGTTCTGTTACATTATATCCCCAATCTTTCAACAATTGAATAACAGACATTCTTGTTATTCCAGGTAAAATTGAACCGCTGAGCATGGGTGTAGCAACTTCATCTTTAAATCTTACAAATATATTCATAGCACCTACTTCTTCAATGTAATTTTGTTCTATTGCATCTAGCCAGAGTACCTGAGAATAACCTTCATCTTTAGCTTCGGATTGTGCTAATAGTCCTGCAGCATAATTACCTGCAGCTTTGCAATCACCTGTTCCTTTTCTTACAGCACGAACATATTTATCTGTAACCATAATTGGTACTGGCAGGAATCCTTCGGGATAGTATGGACCAACTGGACTTAAAATTATCATAAACTTATAATTATTCGAAGCTCGAACACCAAAACATGGTTCAGTAGCAATTATAAAAGGTCTAATATAAAGTGAATAACCGGGTTTTGAAGGAATCCAGTCTTTATCGATTCTTACAAGTTCTTTGATAGCTTTTAATGCAAGTTCAGGTTCAACTTCTGGAATGCATAATCTTCTTGCAGAACGATTCAATCTTTTTACATTTTCTTCCGGTCTGAATAAAGCAATTTTTCCGTTGACTTGTTTATAAGCTTTTAATCCTTCGAATATTGCCTGTCCATAATGAAAGACCATTGCAGCTGGACTTATACTTAAATCATGAAATTTTTTTATTGTAGGTTTCTGCCAACCACCGTTTGATTCATCATAATCCATCTCGAAAATGTGGTCGGTAAAAATTTTACCAAAGACAAGATTTTCCGGAAGCTCAACTTTTGATTTTCGTTCAACTTTTTCAATAATAAAATCTTCCATTTTGTTCACCATCATTGTTTGATATATATTTTTTTTCTGCAATATATATGAAATTAATTAGTAATTGGCAATAAGAAAAGTTTTTAATTAATTTAAAAAACAAAAAGGATTTAAAATGAAATGTTATTTAAACGCGTAGGTTTAGCTTTTACATTTTCTCCAAATGCATTTGCACTTTTAAGAATTGCATTGAGATTAAAAAAATTATTTAATTCTGATTTTTTTATTATTCATGCTGGAGAAGATACATTAGAATATCGTACAAAAATTTCTCAAATGATTCAAAGCAGTGAATTTTTTGACAATGATTATGAAATTATAATTAAAAAAGAAGAACCCGTAAAATTAATATCAGATGTTTGTAAAGAAAAAAATATTGATTTACTAATTTGTGGAGCTTTAGAAAAAGAAAGTATATTGAAATATTATCTTGGTTCGGTAGCAAGAAAATTAATGCATGAAGTTACAAGTTCTATTCTTGTAATTGTGAATCCTCAAAATATCATAAGTCCATTCAAAAAATTTTGTGTAAATATTGATTATTCTCAAGCGGGAGAGTATGCTGTAAAAAAAGCTTTTGAGTTTGCCAAACTGGAAAAAGCAGATGAATTTATACTTGTTCGAGAATTTCAAATCCCAGGTCTTGCAATTACAATCTATGATGGTGGTGAAGTTAATAAAACTGAGAAGACAAGAATTGAATATCAAAAAGAAGAAGAAGAAAAACTGAAAGTATTTTCTGATGAACTAAATCTTACAGGTTTGAACATAAAAAGAGTATGTCTTTATGGTAAACAGGGCTGGGAATTAAAACAATACGCAAAAGATTCTGCTAGCGATTTGCTTGTATTATCTTCGCCTCCTAAAAAATTAAAACTATTTGATAAATTATTTCAACATGATATTGAAATAATTTTGAATCAACTCCCCTGTTCATTATTAATTATTCGTTCCTGAAGGATATTTATGCAAATGTCTTCTAATGAAATAACAATCTTTTTGGTTAGTATAAGTATCATTCTACTTTTTGCAAGAGGGTTTGGAGAGTTATTAAGATTAATTAAACAACCTATTGTTATTGGAGAAATAATAGCAGGAATATTTTTAGGACCAACAATTTTTGGTAAAATTTTTCCAGAGAGCTATAACCTTCTTTTTCACCAATCTCAAACAGTATCAATTGCACTTCATGGATTAACAACTTTAGGAGTTGTAATGTTACTGTTGATAACAGGAATTGAAATAGATATATCATTAATGATTAAACAAGGGAAAAAACCATTTTTAATAAGTTTGTTTGGAGTTCTTTTTCCTTTCCTTATAGGTTTTTTTGCTTCTTACTTTTTTCCAAAAAATTTTGGCTTAATAAATTCTGAAATGCATCTTATTTATTCTCTTTTCATAGGTACTGCTCTTTCAGTTACTGCTTTACCAGTTGTTGCCAGGACATTAATGGAATTAAACATTTTCAAGTCTGAAATAGGCTCTTCTATTATAACAGCTGCTATGTTAATCGATCTAATTGGCTGGCTGATTTTTTCTGTTTTACTGGGAATAATTGGGAAAACTCATTCACAAAATTTTGAAGTATATGAAATTATTGTATATCTAATTTTCTTTGCTTTAGCAGTATTCTTCTTATTCAGAAAATTATTTGATTATATTCTTGGCTTTTCAAATAAATATCTCTCAAATCCAGGAGGCTTATTAAATATTATATTCATACTTGGATTTTTAGGTGCTGCATTTACTGAGTATATAGGAATTCATGCAATTTTTGGAGCATTTATAGTTGGAATCGCAATAGGTGATTCAGGTTATTTAAAAGAAAATATTCGAGAGATTTTAAACCAATTTATAACGAATATTTTTGCTCCTCTGTTTTTTGTAACAGTAGGATTAAAAATAAACTTTATCGATAATTTCGATTTACTTCTTGTTATAATGTTTATTTCATTATCCATTGCAGGAAAAATTACTGGTGCTTTTCTGGGTGGATATTTATCTGGCTTCAACAAAAACGATTCATTTATTATTGCATTTGGTTTGAATGCACATGGTACAATTGAACTTATTCTTGGAACAATAGCATATGAATCGGGATTGATAAACGAAAAAGTGTTTGTAGCTTTAATAATTATGGCAATAGTTACAACATTATCCAGTGCACCATTAATGAGTTTATTTATTAAAAAAGCACAAACAATCATAAAATTATCTAATTTGATAAAACCTGAGAACATTATTTTTACAGATATAAATGATAAAGAAGAACTGATAAAAATACTTTGTAAAAATATTTCTCAATACAATGGGATTGATTTTCAAAATTTATTTAAACGTGTGCTTGAAAGAGAAAAACTAATTTCAACAGGACTTGAAAACTCAATTGCTATACCTCATGCAAGGCTTAAAATAAAGAAACCTTTAGCTGCGATTGCTATTCATAAACAGGGTCTGGATTTTGATTCTATTGATAAACTACCTGCAAAAATTATAATACTTTTAATTACACCAGAAGATAATCCGGAAATACAACTGGAACTCATTTCAGAAATTGCTATGAAGTTTGGTAATAAAAAAGTTGTAGAAGATTTAGTATCTGCAAAAGATTCTAAAGATGTAATTTATAAAATCAAACAACTTTATTAGTTTTGTTAAAAAAATAATTTTATATATGATAGTTAATGTCGTACAAAAGATAGGCAAAAAAACAATAGACTTTTTACAGGAAAGTGGTCAGATATTTAAGTTAATGGGAGAAATTTTTTTCTATGCACCTTCCTTAGTTAAAGGACGTAGGAATTTCTTTTTTCAAATGGAACATATAGGAGTAAATTCTATCCCTCTTGTTTTTATAATTGCAATATTCACTGGAGCAGTATCAGCCTGGCAGGCAGCATATCAACTGAAAGGGCTCGCACCTCTATCTTTTTTAGGAGCTGCTACAAGTCGAGCAATTATAACTGAGTTAGGACCTGTTCTTACTGCAATTGTAATTGCAGGTAGAGTAGGAGCTTCAATTGCTGCAGAGCTGGGTTCAATGAAAGTTACTGAACAAATTGATGCTTTAGAAACTATGGGAATAAGTCCTGTTAGGTTTTTAGCTACACCAAGATTTTTTGCTGCTATTATTATGATGCCCATTCTTGTAATATTTGCTAATGTGATTGCAACAATTGGTGCATACTTTATATCAAACTTTTTTTTGGGAGTTTCTTTTAATGTTTTTTTCGAATCTGTTAGAAGATATTTTGTATTTGGTGATTTTCTCTTTGGATTATTTAAAGGGATGGTATTTGGAGCAGTAACTTCACTTCTTGGATGTCATATTGGATTTAGAACAGAAGGAGGAGCCGAAGGCGTCGGATTATCTACAATTCGTTCTTTTGTTCTTAGTTCTGCCTGTATTTTAATTTTAGATTATTTTTTGTGGACAATAATTTTTTAATATAAAAAGTGAGAAAAGAATGAGTGATTCTATTATTAAGCCTGCTAAAAGAACACAAAGTATTACTTATGCAGTTAGAGATATAGTTGTACTTGCGAATGAAATTGCTAAATCTGGTAAAGAGATGTTGTATTTAAATATTGGTGACCCAAATCTTTTCGATTTTGAACCTCCCCGGCATTTGATAGAAGAAACTTATAAAGCAATGTTGAAAAACTTTAATGGCTATGCACCTTCTTCTGGTATTAAATCTGCACTTGAAGCAATCGAAAAAGATGCTGAGAAAAAGGAAATAAAAAATATTCAGGATATTTTTATTACAACAGGTGCAAGCGAAGCAATAGATATATGTTTAACAGCATTATTGAACGAAGGCGAAAATATTTTAACTCCAACTCCAGGATACCCGCTTTATACAGCCATACAAAGTAAATTACAATTGTATGAAAATCCTTATTACCTTGATGAATCTAATGGATGGCAACCAGATATTGATGATATCAAAAGTAAAATTAATGAAAAAACTCGCGCAATAATTATAATTAATCCAAACAATCCAACAGGTTCTAATGCATCTCGAGAGACTTTACAAAAAATAATTGATATTGCACTTGAACATAACCTCGTGATTTTTTCTGATGAAATTTATGATAAACTTTTAATGGATGGCGAAAAACATATTTCAATTGCATCTCTAAATCCTGAAGTTCCAGTTATTACCTTTGGTGGGTTATCTAAAAATTATATGGTACCCGGATTTCGAATTGGATGGGGAATTGTAAGTGGTAATAAAAATGCTCTGAAAGATTATATTGAAGCAATAAATAAATTGTTGAGAGCAAGACTCTGTGCAAATCATCCTGAACAATATGGAATTGCACCATCATTACTTGGTGATCAATCCCATCTTGATGTTGCAATTAAAAAATTAACAAGTAGAAGAAATTTAACAGTTGAAATGTTGAATTCAATTCCAGGCATATCGTGTGTAGAACCTCGGGGAGCATTTTATGCATTTCCAAGAATCCATAATATTGATGATGATAAACACTGGACAGAAGAATTGATGAAAGAAACTGGTGTTGTAGTAGTTCCAGGAAGTGGCTTTGGTCAGTTACCCGGTACAAATCATTTTAGAATTGTTTTTCTTCCACCAGAAGATATTTTAGAAAAAGCATATAGAGCAATTTCTCAATTCCATGAAAAGTATATGAATAAGTTTAAGGTTAGTTTATAGTTCAAAAATATTTTTGAAGAAACAATAAAAAAGGCTTTAGCAACCAAATGCTAAAGCCTTTTTAATAATTATTAATTCGTGAAAAATTAGATATACATATTAATAATTTGTTCTAACAATTCTTGCTTACCACTGATTAGTTTAGGTTCACCATACTTAATTGCTAATTCTCTTAAATCCTCTAAAGTTAATTCACCTTTTTCAAATTTAGCTCCATCGCCACTATCAAAAGAAGCATATCTTTCTTTTCTAATTTTTCTATAGTCGGATTCATTTAGAATTTTTTCGGCTGTAATTAATGCTCTTGCAAAAGCATCCATACCAGCAATGTGAGCTATGAATAAATCTTCAATATCAGTTGAATTTCTTCTAACTTTTGCATCGAAGTTAACACCACCTGTTCCGAAACCACCAGCTTCTGCAATAACAAGCATGGCTTCAGTTAATTCATAAATATTAATTGGGAACTGATCTGTATCCCAGCCGTTTTGATAATCACCACGATTTGCATCAATACTTCCAAATAGACCAGCGTCAACGGCACATTGAATTTCGTGCTGGAATGTATGTCCAGCTAAAGTAGCATGATTAACTTCGATATTTAATTTAAAATCCTTATCCAATCCATAATATCTTAAAAATCCAATTACAGTTTCAACATCATAATCATATTGATGTTTTGAAGGTTCCATTGGTTTGGGTTCAATTAAAAATGTACCTTTAAAACCATGTTTACGTCCATAATCCTTTGCCAGTTCTAAAAACTTTGCCATATGATCTTTTTCTCTTTTCATATTGGTATTAAGTAAAGTAAGGTATCCTTCGCGTCCACCCCAGAATACATAATTTTCGCCACCCAATTCTATAGTTACATCTATTGCTCTTTTAACCTGAGTAGCTGCATATGTTAATACATGAAAATCAGGATTGGTAGCAGCACCATTCATATATCTTGGATGTGAAAATAAATTTGCAGTACCCCATAAAAGTTTTACACCAGAAGCTTTTTGTTTTTCTTTAGCATAATCAACCATTATCTGAAGTCTTTTATCGGATTCTTCTATTGTATCTCCTTCTTCTACAATATCAAAGTCGTGAAAACAATAAAATGGTAAACCTAATTTTGTAATAAATTCAAAAGCTGCATCCATTTTTGCTTTTGCTCTTGAAATTGGATCTTTTTCCTGATTCCATGGAAGAACTTTTGTTCCTCTTCCAAATGGATCAGATAATTCTGAACAGAAGCTATGCCAGTAAGCAGCAGAAAACCTGAAGTATTCTTTCATGGTTTTACCAAATACAATACGATTCTCGTCATACCATTTATAAGCTAATGGATTTTTTGAATCTTTACCTTCATAAGGAATTTTGCCAATTCCTTTGAAATATTCTTTGTTACCGATTAATACTTCCATATGTTTTATTCCTGTTTTTGTTGATGAATACTCAATTAAACTTTTTTAATAATTCTAACCATTTATTATATGCGATGAAAGTTTTTTCGGATAGCTCTGGATTATGATTTATAATTTTTATCTTTTCAAGATTTTTGAAAGCATCATTTAATGAATTATATAATTTTGCTCCGTAAGCAGCTCCGCGTGCAGCTCCCTGAGCACCATCAGTATCATAAAGTTCGATTGTTGCTTGAGTTAAGTTAGCTAGCGTTTCTCTAAAAATTGGACTCAAGAATAAATTTGAATTTCCAGCTCGAATAACATTTATATCTAATCCCATTTCGTTTATAATTTCAATTCCATATTTAAACGAAAAAGCAATACCTTCCTGAACTGCACGGAAGAAGTGAGCTTTTGTATGTCGATTGAAATCAATATTTAGAAAATGGCTTCCTATATTTTTATTTTCAAACATTCTTTCTGCACCATTACCAAATGGTAGAATTGATAAACCATCACAACCAATTTCAATATTCTGTGCAAGATTATTCATTTCATTATACGAAAGATCTGATGCCATATTTTTTCTTATAAAAGAATTCAAAATGCCAGTACCATTAATGCACAAAAGAACCCCAATGCGTGTCTGTTCATTTGAATGATTAACATGAGCAAATTGATTTACTCTTGATTTTTTATCATAATTTAATTTATCAATTACTGCATAAACCACACCAGATGTACCTGCAGTAGCTGCTACTTCTCCAGGGTTAAGTACATTTAATGAAAAAGCATTATTTGGTTGGTCTCCTGCACGATATGAAACTACAACCCCTTCTTTCAAACCTAATTCTTCTGCTGCAGATTTTGTTAGATAACCCTGAACTGAAAATGTTGGTACAATATCAGGAAGAATTGATTCATCAAATTCATAATAATCAAGAATATTTTTTGAAATTGAATTACTTCTGAAATCCCAGAAGATTCCTTCAGATAAACCTGAAATTGTTGTATTAATTTCACCTGTCAATTTCATAGCAATAAAATCGCCAGGTAGCATAATTTTATGAATTTTATTAAAAATATCCGGTTCATTTTCTTTAACCCATCTAAGTTTTGAAGCAGTAAAATTTCCCGGTGAGTTAAGCAAGTTATTCAGGCAATATTCACTACCTATTTTTTCAAATGCATTGTTTCCAATTTCAACTGCACGACTATCGCACCAGATTATCGAAGGTCTTAGTACTTTATAATTTTTGTCTACAACTACAAGACCATGCATCTGATAAGAAATGCCAATTGATTTAATTTGTTGAACATCAATATTTGATTTTTGTAATAATTGTCTGGTAAGTATTTTTACATATTCCCACCATGTTTCGGGATTTTGTTCTGCCCATCCAGGCTTGGGAGAATCGATTTTCATTTCTTCTTCTGGATAAAAGCCCTGGATTACTGGTTTTCCTTTTTCAATATCTAAAATTGAACATTTAATTGAAGAGCTTCCTATGTCGTATCCAATTGAATACAATTTTTTCCTCCTGTGTTTCTTAATTTTTATGTGTATAAAATACACTTATTGAAATTAAAAATCACTAAAATTATTTCTTAATACTTTTTATTTTATAATTTTTTTTGAAATAACTTTTGAGTAGTTTTTTATTCAGAATTTTGATTCATTTGGAGCAATATAATGTCACACATTCTAAAAGATGTTATTAAAAATATTTCTATTGATTGCGTAATATTTGGTTTTGAAAACTCTACTCTGGAAGTTTTATTAATTAAAAGGGCAATTAAACCAGAAAAGGGAAAATGGGCTCTTCCAGGTGGATTTGTTAAAAAGAATGAACTAATAAGAAATGCTGCTCAAAGAATTCTTGAAGAAACCACTGGAGTTAAAAATATTTATTTAGAAGAAATCACAATATTTGATGGAATTAATAGATATCCACTTCGTAGAGTTTTTACTATCGGATATTTTGCTTTAATTAAACCTGAACAGTATAAATTATCAACTGGAATTGATACTTCGGAAGTAAAATGGGTAAAGTTGTCTGAGCTTCCAGAATTACCTTTCGATCACAATGAAATTGTAAAAGTAGCTCTTGAAAAATTAAGGACAAGAATCAGGTATCGACCAATTGGTTTTGAATTATTGCCAGAAAAATTTACTTTAACACAATTGCAAACTTTATACGAAGTTATACTTGGTAAAAAACTTGATAAAAGAAATTTCAGGAAAAAATTAATGAATATGAATCTACTTAAGAAATTGAAACAAACATCTACAAATGGTAAAAGAAGACCAGCTTTTCTATATAAATTCGACAAAAAGAATTACGAGAGATTGAAAGAGAAGGGATTTATTTTTGAGTTGTAGTTTGAAGATTTATTTAGTTTTGAAATCCAATCTTGCTTTCTCTATATTTGTTCATAATTTTTTAGATAATTAATGGCTAAATCTCTTTGAAGAATATAACAAAATTATCAAACGGCATCACCATAGTTTCCGAAAAATTAAATTACGTAAAATCTTTTTCGCTTGGATTCTGGTTTAATGTTGGTTCGAGAGACGAACTTCCTGAAAATAATGGCATCAGTCATTTCCTTGAACATATGTTTTTTAAAGGAACTCGAAAGAGATCGGCAAAAAAAATTGCTGAGGATATAGAATCGTTAGGTGGATATCTGAATGCATTTACTTCTAAAGAGCACACCTGTTTTTATGGCAGAGGATTGGCTGAGAATATAGAACCTACTTTCGAAGTACTTGCTGATATGATCCAGAATTCTAAGTTTGATCCTAAAGAAATTTCTAAAGAATCAAAGGTTGTTATCGATGAGCTTTATGATATCGAAGATTCTCCTGAAGAATTAATTTTCGATAAATTTGAAAGTAATGTTTTTATTGGTAATTCTCTTGGTATGCCAATTATTGGAACGGAAAGTAATTTGAGATCTTTCAAACAAAAAGATTTAATTGAATATGTAAATGAAAATTATACTCTGGATAAATTTTTCATAGTTGCATCTGGAAAAGTTGAACACGAAGATTTAATTAAGTTCACAGAAAAGTATATTAAAAAAGATTTTAAACCAACTAACAATAAAATTAGAACTTTATCTCTACAGCAATCTCATGATATTCATGTAGAGAAAGATACTCAACAGGTTCATTATATTCTTGGAAGACCAACTTATGGTTTTAAAGATAATAAAAGAATTAAGGTGGCTGTTCTATCACAAATTTTAGGGGAAGGGAGTAGTTCAAGATTATTTCAAAAATTAAGAGAAGAAAACGGAATCGCTTATCAGGTAAATACTTTCTTAAATTCATTTTATGATGTTTCGACTTTTGGAATTTATCTTTCAACAAATGAGAAATCGATTTATAAAGCACAACAATTGATTTTTAGTGAACTTAATAAATTGAAAAAGAAAAAAGTTGATCAAAAAGAACTTGAAAGAGCTAAGGAATATTTAATAGGAAATATTTTGATGAGTTTAGAAAGTACTACTAATAGAATGCATAGACTGGCTCAATCGGTAATTTATTTTGGTAAGATTAAATCTGTAGAAGAAACCATAAAGAAAATAAAAGCAGTAACTCGTGATGAAATATTAGAATTATCTAATGAGTTATTTGACAGTAATGTATTAACAAGAGTAATATTAAGTCCTAAAAATTTATTACTGGAAAAAGTTGCATAATATAAAGGGAAATTTATGCCAAAATTTATTTTAGATGGAAAAGAAATTGAATTTCAACAAGGTCAAACTATTATTGAAGCAGCTCGCAATGCAAATATAGATATTCCACATTTCTGCTGGCATCCTAAGTTATCTGTATCGGGTAATTGCAGAGTTTGTCTTGTAGAAGTAGAACAAATGCCAAAACTTGTAATATCTTGTGCAACACTTGCATCTGAGGGAATGGTAGTTCATACAAAATCACCACGTGCACTCGAAGCAAGAAATGCTGTAATGGAATTTTTGTTAATAAATCATCCGCTCGATTGTCCAATTTGCGACGAAGCTGGAGAATGTAAACTTCAGGAATATGCTTATGCACATGGCAAAGGTGAAAGTAGATTCGAAGAAATGAAAAATAGAAAAGAAAAACGTGTTCAATTAGGTCCATATATTAAATTTGATGCCGAAAGATGCATCTTATGTTCAAGATGTATTCGCTTTACAGATGAAATTGCAAAATCCCATCAGTTAACATTTATTAAAAGAGGTGATAGGGTTACAATTACTACATATCCAGGTGAATCATTTGATAATCCTTATACTCTTAATACAACAGATATTTGTCCAGTTGGTGCATTGACAAATCAAGATTTTAGATTTAAGGCAAGAGTCTGGGAAATGTCAAGTACAAATTCTATTTGTATAGGATGTTCTCGAGGTTGTAATACTGAGATTTGGGTACATAATAATAAAATTCTTAGATTAACTCCAAGACATAATGAAGATGTAAATAGTTATTGGATGTGTGATTATGGCAGAATCAATACATTCAAACATGTAAATTCTGAAACAAGAATTGATGGTACTTTCATTCGCAAAAATGGTATTCTTGAAAAAGTTGAATGGGAAGTAGCATTAAAAGAGGCTTCGGAACGATTGAAAGAATTTAAGAGTAATGAAATAGTATTCATTGGTTCTCCATTTGCTACATGCGAAGATAATTATATGCTTAAAAAATTTGCGAAGTTACTTGGTATATCTAAAGTATATTTTGCTAAACATATAAAAGAGGGAGATCAGGATGATATATTAATTCGAGAAGATAAAACACCAAATTCACTTGGTGCTGAATTGATTGGACTGAATTTGTTGACCAATGATGCTGTGAAAGAAATTATTAGTGGAATTAAAGAAAGAAAGATCAAAGCAATTTATATAATGGAAGAAGATCTCTTTTCGATTAACGAAGAATTCGCTGATGTTATAAATAAATTAGATTTGATAATTGTTCATGCTACAAATCAAAATAAAACTACAGAAGTTGCCCATATTATATTTCCTGCTGCCACTTATGCAGAAAAACATGGCACATTTGTTAACTTTCAGGGTAGAGTACAAAGAATAAAACCTGCAGTTGCAACAGTTGAACTCGATAGAGCACTCGATGGAATGAGTATGAGTAGATGGGATAAATTTGGTACACCATTCGATAAATGGGCTCAGGGTAAAAAATATGATGCAAAACCAAGCTGGAAAATTTTAAGCTTACTTTCAACAAAACTTGGTTCAAAAGTCAAATATAATATGGCAGAAGAAGTTTTTAATGATCTTGCCAATTCAATAGATGAATTTAATGGATTAGATTATGATGTAATCGGAGAGCTGGGAGTAGTTATTAAAAAAGATGTTTTAGAATTTTCAAATAAATGATAATTAAATCTTCGGAGCTTATTTGATGAATATCTGGGAAATAATAATTATCACAATTGTAAAAATATTAATTGCAATTACAACACTCCTTTTATCTGTTGCCTATATGGTTTACTTCGAAAGGAAAATAAGTGCCTGGGCACAAAATAGATTGGGACCTAATAGAGTAGGTTATAAAGGATTATTACAACCATTTGCTGATGTATTTAAATTGTTATTGAAAGAAGATATTGTTCCAGAAGCTGCTAATAAAACTTTGCACACATTAGCTCCGTTTATTTCACTCTTTGTTGCATTTGCAACTTATGCTGTTGTACCAATTGGACCAACTATTAATTTATTTGGATATGAAATAAAATTAGTAGTAGCAGATGTTAACATAGGGATATTATATGTTCTTGCATTAACATCACTTGGAGTCTATGGAATAACTCTTGCAGGATGGTCTTCGGGTAGTAAATATTCTTTACTTGGTGGAATACGTTCTTCTGCACAGATGATTTCTTATGAAGTATCTATGGGATTTTCTATTGCAGGGGTTTTATTAATTTCGGAATCGTTAAGACCAATCGATATTGTGAATGCTCAATATGGTTTGATGTGGAATGCTATTATTCAACCAATTGGTTTTATTACATTTGTTGTCTCTGCATTTGCAGAAACCAATCGATTACCTTTTGATTTACCAGAAGCAGAACCTGAACTTGTTGGTGGTTATCATACAGAATATAGCTCATTTAAATTTGCTGGTTTCTTTTTAGCAGAATATGCTAATATGATAATTGCAAGTTGTTTAATTGTTACTCTTTATCTTGGTGGATGGCAAATTCCATTTATTGATAAGTTTGGATTAAATCCAGCTTTAACAACAATTTTACAGGTATTTGCATTTTTATTTAAAACTGCTTTTGTGTTGTTTGTCTTTATTTGGGTAAGATGGAGTATCCCAAGATTTAGATATGATCAATTAATGAATATAGGGTGGAAAGTTATGTTTCCACTTTCACTGGTAAATATTATCTGGGTTGCAATTCTTATAATGATATTTAAGATTTAGAGAAAGGTTATAGTATGGCAATCAAGAAAAGAAAAAAAGACCTAAATTTTTTTGAAAGAATTTATATAGTTGAAATAATTAAGGGAATGATACTTACTCTCAAAAATATGTTTCGTCCTAAGTTTACAATGGAATATCCCGAGGTTAAGTTTGAGCCCCCTGCTTCGTATCGAGGAAGACCTGTTTTAGTTCTTGATGAAAATGGGAAAGAAAGATGCGTAGCCTGTGGTTTGTGTTCAAGAGTTTGTCCAGCTTTAGCTATAGAAGTTAGAGCTGCCGAAACAGAATTAGAAAAAGAAAGGTATCCAGAATTATTCGAAATAAATATGTTACGTTGCATCTTTTGTGGATTTTGCGAAGAAGTTTGTCCAGAAGAAGCTATTGTTATGAGTAAAGATTATGAACTGGTATTTACAAATCGTGAAGATGCAATTTTTGGTAAAGATAAACTTTTAGTTCCTATTGAAAATCTAAAAGATAGAATTGAATTCTTAAGGAGATTTAAATAAATATTTTTTTAAATGATATTATTTAGTTCGAGGGACTTCCTATAATTTTCTTAGGTAAGTTGTTTTATTAAAAATAGATTTTTATTACTTTGAAAATATAATATAAACTTATAACTATGTTTTCAAAAGTACTTTCAGCAGCTACTTTTGGAATTGATGCATATAAAGTTGAAGTGGAAACTCATAGCGAGAAACAACTCCCTTCCATTACAATTGTTGGTCTACCAGATAATGCAGTAAAAGAAAGTAAAGAACGAGTACTGGCTGCACTTAAAAATTCCGGGATCGATTTATCCTTCAAAAAAATTACAGTCAATTTAGCTCCAGCTGATATTAAAAAAGAAGGAAGTGCATTCGATTTACCAATTGCCATTGGAATTTTAGCAGCCAATGAAATTGTAAATCAGAATTTACTCGAAAAAACTTTATTGCTTGGTGAATTATCTTTAGATGGATCTTTAAGAAAAATTAAAGGTGCACTACCAATTGCAGTTGAAGCAAGGAGATTAGGTATTGAAAATATAATTCTTCCTAAAGATTCTGTAAGAGAAGCATCAATTGTTGAAGGTATTAATGTCTACGGTCTTGAATGCTTGAATGAAGTAATACAATTTTTAAATTCGGAAAATAATTTTGAACCAGTTCATACAGATAAAGATGAAGTATTTGCAGAAGTTAATACATATCATCTTGATTTTTCAGATGTTAAAGGACAGGAAAATGCAAAACGTGCTCTTGAAATTGCAGCAGCTGGTGGTCATAATATCATTATGATTGGACCACCAGGTTCTGGAAAAACTATGCTCGCAAAAAGATTACCAACAATTCTTCCTCCTCTTACATTCGAAGAGGCACTCGAAACAACAAAAATTCATTCAGTTGCAGGAATTCTTCCTAAAGATAAAGCATTAATAACAGAAAGACCTTTTAGAAGTCCTCATCATACTGTAAGTGATGCAGCATTAATTGGAGGGGGAAGTATTCCTCGTCCAGGTGAAGTTTCGTTTGCTCATCATGGCGTTTTATTTTTAGATGAATTACCTGAATTCAAAAAGAATGTTTTAGAAGTTTTACGTCAACCACTTGAAGATTCGAAAGTTACAATTAGTAGATCAAAAATGTCTCTTGAGTTCCCGGCTAATTTCATGCTTGCTGCAGCAATGAATCCATGCCCATGTGGTTATTTTACAGATCCAACAAAAGAATGTACCTGCACAACTGCTCAAATTCAAAAATATATGGCAAAAATTTCTGGACCATTACTCGATAGAATTGATATTCATATAGAAGTTCCACCAGTAAAATTCAAAGAACTATCTTCAGCATCATCAGGTGAAAAATCTGAAGTTATTAGAAAAAGAGTAGTTGCTGCTCGCCAGATTCAACTGAAAAGATTTGCTGGTTTAAAAAATATTTATTGTAATGCTCATATGGGCACAAAAGAAATTAGAAAATTTTGCAAACTCGATAATCAATGCGAAGAATTATTAAAAATGGCTATGACTCGATTGGGTTTATCTGCACGTGCTTATGATAGAATTATTAAAGTAAGTAGAACAATTGCTGATTTAGAAAATTCAGAAAATATTTTACCACAACATATTAGCGAAGCAATTCAATATAGAGCTCTTGATAGAGAACTTTGGGGACATTAATTGTTAGTGTTTGTAGATAATTTATTAACAAACTTACATTTCATATAATTGTCTTGGGTTATAGATTTAATTATATTGCTCTCCGATTTCATCTTAATAAATAATTGAATATTTTTTTTAAGAATTTATTGTTAGAGGATAAAATGAAGAAGAAAAATTTTATTGGAATTATTTCTAATAGTAAAATTTATCTTTTATTCTTTTTAACATTTACCTGTATATTAAAGAATGAAACAATATCTCAACCTTCTGGAGGACCATACGGACCAATTTATCAAGTTTACGATATACCTAAAGTTTCTGGAAAAATTTATTTTGTTTCACCAGATGGAATTCCTGAAAACTCTGGCGAATCAATTTCTGAACCTACTACAATCGAAAAAGCAATCTCTAAAGCAAAAACAGGAGATGCTATAATTTTACGTGGTGGAGTTTATAGAACAGGGAATTTAGTTTTTAATCAGGGAATAATTATTCAATCATATAAAGATGAACAACCAGTTTTCAAAGGGACTTATGTAGCAACTGATTGGAAAAGTCTTGGTAATGGATTATGGATAACTAAATGGGATCGTTTATTCCCATCAAAACCAGCAGATTGGTGGATGCGAGATAGAGAAGGTAAAAAAACTCCATTGCATAGATTTAATAATGATATGGTTTTTGTAAATGGAAAATTTTTACAATCAGCTGGCTGGGAAGGAGAAGTAGATGAAAATTCTTATTACATTGATTATGATAGAGGCGTTGTTTATATAGGAACTGATCCTACAAATAAGCTGGTTGAAATTACAGCATTTGACGCTGCTTTAATAAGAACGACTAAAGAAGTAAACGGAATGAAACCAGATAAAAAAGGACCAAAAATAAAAGGAATAACATTTACTCAATATGCCTACAGAGCATTAGAAGTGGAAGGAACTGAACCCGAAGGTCCAGCAGACGAAAAAACATTTGGGAAAGATGTTGTGGGTACATTAATTGAAAATTGTACAATAACATTTTGCTCACGAGTCGCAGGTTATATCCGTGGAGATAGCCTTGTTATAAGACATTGTAAAGTGAGTGATACAAGCACAGAAGGAATTTATATAATTAGTTCTAACGATGTTTTGCTTGAAAAAAACATTTTTACTCGAAATAATATTGAACGAATTACCGGTTACTATCCAGCTGCTGTAAAAATTTTTAATCAGTGCCATAGAGTAACATGTAATGATAATCTTGTAATTGATCTTCCATACTCAAATGGAATCTGGTATGATGTAGGAAATGTTGATGGTGTTTTTATTAATAACTGGATTGAAAATGTTGGAAATAACAGAACAGAACTGAACATAAATCAACCATGGCCCAGTGATAACGGATTTTTCTTTGAAATTTCAAAAGGGGCAATTTGTGCTGGTAATGTATTTGTAAATTGTGACCATGGTATATGGGTATTAAATAGTTCTAATGTTAAAGTATATAATAACACTTTTATAAATAGTACTGCATGTATTTCTCGAAATGCTCGTGTTGCAGCTGGAGATCATTTTGGTTGGCATGCTAGTACTGGTCCGGATATAGATAAAAGAGAAGGTCATGAATTTGTAAATAATTTATTATATGCAGATGCTGATTTTAAGAGACCTTTATTGTACGTATGGCAACCAGCACAATTATGTGATAAACTAATTAAACCTCAATTAAATATACTTGATTATAATTATTATGTTCGTCAGTCAAATAATTATGATATTTTAATTCTCTGGAGTCCTTTTAAAAATGAAAAGTGTCAATCAAGTTTTAAAAATTTAGAAGATTTAAAAAATCTTTATCCTCAATTTGCTAAGAATAGTAAGTATTATGCAGATTATGATAAACCAATCTTTAAAAGTTTTGAATTACATGATTTTCATCTATTGAAGTCGTTTGCCGATTCTACATCAGGTTCAAAAGTTCCTGAATTTATGAAGAAGTTTATTAAAACGAAGAAAAGCTATATAGGTGCATATCCAGTTGATTAATAATTATACTCCGGTGAAATTTTCGCGGCTGCTAATAAATAATTGTAGCAGCCTTTTTGTATTATAAAGACTGAATGGTATCTTTAGTTATAATAAGAGGGGAAAATTTAGCAGATAAGTTTATTCATATTAATGAATAATTATGCAAAAAATTTTAAAATAATACTTGACATATTAAAATATATCCATTATAATTGTATGTAAATTATGGTTGACAATTATAAACATATCGTTGCATATCAAAAAATTAATGGGCAGCAATTGCTCGTCGAAGTCAACCGAACAAAATTTCATATTAACACATCTTTAGATATTCACCTCATTGGGATTACTATTCTAATTATTAACCTAATTATAATTCTAGGCTAATAATTATAGTCAATCCCTAAGCCTATTAAAACATTTGACAATTAGAATTAGGGATTGACTAAATCCTTGAGGTATATCTAAAGATGAATAATTAAAAATAATTTATGAGGTCATATGCGATCTGATTTAATAAAAAAAGGTTTTGACAAAGCTCCTCATAGAAGTTTATTAAAAGCAACGGGAGTAATAAAATCAGATGATGATTTCAAAAAGCCTTTTATAGGTATATGTAATTCATACATAGATTTAATACCCGGTCATGTTCACTTACAGGAGTTTGGGAAAGTAGTAAAAGACGAAGTTCGAAAAGCTGGAGGAGTACCATTTGAGTTTAATACAATAGGTGTTGATGATGGAATTGCTATGGGGCATATAGGTATGAGATTTTCACTTGCAAGTAGAGAATTAATTGCCGATAGCGTAGAAACGGTGGTAGAAGCTCATCGTCTTGATGCAATAATATGCATACCAAATTGCGATAAAATTGTGCCTGGTATGTTGATGGCTGCTGTAAGATTAAATATTCCCACAATTTTCATTTCTGGTGGACCAATGAAAGCAGGACATACACCTTCAGGTGAAGTTATTGATTTGATATCTGTCTTCGAAGGTGTGGGAAAATTCTCATCTGGCCAGATCGATGAAAAGAAATTGAAAGAACTCGAAGACTTTGGTTGTCCAACATGCGGTTCATGTGCTGGAATGTTTACAGCAAACTCTATGAATTGTTTAATGGAAGCGCTCGGTATTGCATTGCCAGGCAATGGAACAATTTTAGCAGTTGATCCTCGGCGGGAAGAACTTGCAAGACAGGCAGCAAGAAAAATAATGGAATTAATTCAACTCGATTTAAAACCACGCGATATTATTACACGTGAATCTATCCTGAATGCTTTCGCTCTTGATATGGCAATGGGAGGAAGTACCAATACTATTCTTCATACACTTGCAATTGCTAACGAAGCAGGAATTAATTTTGACTTGAATGAAATAAATAAACTTTCACAAAAAGTTCCATATATCTGTAAAGTTTCACCGGCTACTAAAGATGTTCATATCGAAGATGTTGATAGAGCCGGTGGTATTTCAGCAATTTTAAATGAACTTTCTAAACTTGATGGAGTTTTAAATCTCTCTTTACCAACTGTTACAGGAAAAACACTTGGAGAAAATATTAAAAATGCAGAAGTAAAAGATAGAAATGTTATTAGAAGTATAAATGAACCATTTAGAAAAACAGGTGGTCTTACAGTTTTGTTTGGAAACTTAGCACCAAAAGGTGCAATTGTTAAATCAGGTGCTGTTGATGAACATATGCTTGTCTTTAAAGGTCCAGCAATAGTTTTTAATTCGCAAGACGAAGCAATTGAAGGAATAAGAAATGGTAAAGTTAAACCCGGTAATGTTGTTGTAATACGATATGAAGGACCGAAAGGTGGCCCGGGAATGCCGGAAATGCTTGCACCAACTAGCGAAATTATGGGAATGGGTTTGGGTGATAAAGTAGCATTGTTGACTGATGGTCGATTTTCTGGTGGAACAAGAGGAGCCTGTATTGGACATATATCTCCAGAAGCTGCAGAAAAAGGTCCAATAGCAGCAGTGGAAAATGGAGATATAATTTCAATTGATATACCTAATTATTCTCTTAACGTTGAATTAAGTGATGAAGAAATTCAAAATAGATTAAATAAATTGCCAAAGTTCAAACCTAAGATTAATAAAGGTTATCTGGGTCGTTATTCAAGACTGGTTACTTCTGCACACACTGGTGCAATTTTAAGTTTACCTGATTAAATAAATAAATGGGGTTTTAATTATGAATACTAGAAAAAAAACAATGACAGGGGCGGATATATTTTTCGAATGCCTCAAACGCGAAGGCGTTGAGTATATATTCGGTTATCCAGGTGGAGCTGTATTAAAAATCTACGAGAAACTTTATGATATAGATTTTCTTAAACATATACTTGTACGACACGAACAAGGTGCTACACACATGGCAGAAGGCTATGCTAAAGCTACAGGTAAAGTTGGTGTAGTACTGGTTACCTCGGGACCTGGTGCTACTAATACTGTAACTGGTATTGCAGATGCCTATATGGACTCTGTCCCTCTGGTTGTTTTTACTGGTCAAGTACCAACTCATTTAATAGGAAATGATGCATTCCAGGAAGCAGATATATGTGGAATTACCAGACCAATTACAAAACATAATTTCCTGGTTAGAGATATTTCAGAATTAGCAACCACAATTAAACAGGCTTTCTATATAGCATCTACTGGTAGACCAGGACCAGTTGTTGTAGATTTACCTAAAAATGTTATTAATAGTATTACTGAATTTGATTATCCAGATAAAGTTGAACTTAGAGGTTATAAACCAAGAGTTTATGGCCATCAAAATCAAATTAAAAAAGCTGCTATGATGATTCAAAAATCTAAGAGACCTTTACTTTATGTAGGTGGTGGTGTAATTATGTCAGGCGGACATCGTGAATTATATCTCTTAGCTAAAGAAAATAATTTACCTGTTACAATGACACTTCAAGGATTAGGTGCTTTCCCGGGCAACGATAGACAATCACTTGGAATGCTTGGAATGCATGGCACTTACTGGGCTAATCAAGCTGTAAATAATTGTGATTTACTTATTTCTCTTGGGGCAAGATTTGATGATAGAGTAACTGGTAAAGTGGATACCTTCGCAAAAAATGCTTATAAAATTCATGTTGATATCGATCCAACATGTATTGATAAAAATGTAATTGTAGATTTACCAATTGTTGGTGATGTTAAACATGTAATGGCTGAACTTGCAGCAGAAATTTCTGAAAAACCCGATTTAACAGAATGGTGGGAACAAATCGAAGCATGGAAAGAAGAATGTCCACTGGAATATGATATGTCAGATGGTAGATTAAGAGCACAATATATAATTGAAAAACTTTCAGAACTTACAAATGGTGATGCAATTGTTGTTACAGATGTTGGTCAGCATCAAATGTGGGTTGCACAATATTATAAATTTAATCACCCCAGAACTCATATCACAAGTGGTGGTTTAGGAACAATGGGTTTTGCTCTTCCAGCTTCAATAGGTGTTGCATTTGCAGTGAAAGATAAACCAGTTTTGTGTATTACAGGGGACGGCGGTTTTCAAATGAATATGCAAGAACTTGCAACAGCTTCTTATAATAAATTACCAATTAAAATATTCATAATAAATAATTCATTCCTTGGAATGGTTCGACAATGGCAGGAATTATTCCATGCAGAAAAATATAGCTTTACTGATTTATCTGATAGTAATCCAGATTTTGTTAAGCTAGCAGAAGCTTTTGATATTAAAGCTTATTCTGTAAGTAATATTCAAGATGTAGAACCTGTACTGAAAGAAGCACTTGCTTATAACGAAGGACCAATACTTGTTGATTTCAAAGTTGTTAAAGAAGATATGGTTTTCCCGATTGTTCCTGCTGGTGCATCAATCAGCGATATGATAATTCGCAGACTAGATCCAAAGGAGATGATATAAAATGTTACACGTAATATCAGCATTAGTAGAAAATAAATTTGGTGCTTTCAATCGCGTTGTAACAATGTTTAGCGCCAAAGGCTATAATGTTCACTCAATTTCAATAGGCGAAACTGAAGACCCAACTATTTCAAGAATGACAATTGTTACAGAAGGCGAAGATAAGGTGATTGAACAAATTGTTAAACAATTAAACAGATTAATCGATACAATTAAAATCGTGGATTTGACATATCAACCAAAAGTTCAAAGAGAATTACTGTTGATTACTGTTGGTTATCAGAAGGGGACAAGATCAGAAATAATTGATATCTGTGAAATATTTCGTGGTAATGTGGTTGATATAAATAATAAAACATTAATGCTCGAAATAACCGGACCCCCCGAAAAGATCGACGCAGCAATTAATGTTCTCGAACCATATGGTATAAAAGAAATTGCAAGATCTGGTTTGGTTGCCTTAAGAAGAGGCGAGCAATCCAGAAAACTAAATAAATCTGAAACTGAAACTAACAAAGTTGGAGAATTAAAATGAAAATTTATTACGATGCAGATGCAGACTTAAATTTATTAAAAGAGAAAAAATTAACGGTAATTGGCTATGGTAGCCAGGGTCATGCTCATGCATTGAACTTAAAAGATAGTGGTTTGGATGTAGCAGTAGGTTTAAGAAAAACAAGTGCTCGCTGGAAAGAAGCAGAAGAAGCTGGATTAAAAGTTTTTACAGTTGAAGAAGCATCGGAATGGGGTGATGTTATAATGATTCTTTTACCAGATCAGAATCATAAAGAAGTTTATGAAAATGAAATTAAACCGCATCTTAAAACAGGTAAAGCTTTAGCTTTTGCTCATGGTTTCAATATTTTTTATAAACAGGTAATTCCACCAAACGATGTTGATGTTATTATGATTGCTCCAAAAGGTCCCGGTCATCTGGTACGAAGAACATTTCAAAATGGAAGTGGTACACCATGCTTAATAGCAATTCATCAAGACTATACTGGAAAGGCTAAAGATATAGCACTTGCATG
This sequence comes from Rosettibacter firmus, assembly GCF_036860695.1. Classification (NCBI taxonomy): domain Bacteria; kingdom Pseudomonadati; phylum Ignavibacteriota; class Ignavibacteria; order Ignavibacteriales; family Melioribacteraceae; genus Rosettibacter; species Rosettibacter firmus. The sequence continues at coordinate 144,215 of NZ_JAYKGJ010000005.1, forward strand.
GGCTAAAGGTATTGGTGGAACACGCGCAGGTGTTATTGAAACTACATTTAAAGATGAAACAGAAACTGATTTATTTGGCGAACAGGCTGTGTTATGTGGTGGTTCTGCAGAATTGGTTAAAGCGGGTTTTGAAACTTTAGTGGAAGCAGGATATCCTCCTGAACTTGCTTACTTTGAATGCATGCATGAATTGAAATTAATTGTTGATCTTTATTACGAAGGTGGTTTAACAAGAATGAATTATTCAGTCAGTGATACAGCAGAATATGGTGGTATGACAAGAGGTCCAAAAGTTATAAATGCTGATACAAAAAAAGTAATGAAACAAATTCTTGAAGATATTCAAACAGGTAAATTTGCAGAAGAATGGATTAATGAAAATAAAAATGGGCAACCAGTACTTAAAAAACTAAGAGAAGAAAATAAGAATCACTTAATTGAAAAAGTTGGAGCTCAATTAAGAAGTATGATGAGCTGGTTGACAAATAAATAAAATTTTATGAATAAGAAATTTTGGAGTATAGAATGTATAAAATTACTCTTTTACCCGGAGATGGAATTGGTCCCGAAGTTACATCCGCAGCAGTAAAAGTACTTAAATGTGTAGGCGAAAAATTTAATACAGAATTTAATTTTAATACTGCTTTGATTGGCGGTGCTTCTTACGATAAATTTTCTACACCATTGACTGATGATGTGTTGAATGAATGTTATAGTTCTGATGTAGTATTTCTGGGTGCAGTTGGTGGTCCTAAATGGGAAAATCTTCCTCATCACCTAAAACCAGAAGCAGCTCTTCTGAAACTCAGAAAAGCATTGGGCTTATATGCAAATCTTCGCCCAGCTAAAGTTTATACACCAATGCTTTCTTATTCATCTTTGAAAGAAGAAATTTTGAAAGATACTGATGTTATGATTGTAAGAGAATTAACCGGTGGAATTTATTTTGGTAATCCTCGTGGCTATGATGAAGAAAAAGGTTTTAATACAATGATTTATACAAAAGATGAAGTCGAAAGAATTGCAAAAACAGCTTTTGAACTTGCAAAGGTTAGAAATAAAAAAGTTACATCTGTAGATAAAGCAAATGTTCTAGAAGTATCACAATTCTGGCGCAAAATTGTTATTGATGTTCATAAAAATTATCCAGATATAGAGCTTAATCATATGTATGTTGATAATGCAGCAATGCAATTGGTGAGATATCCAAAACAATTTGATGTTATTCTTACATCAAATCTTTTTGGTGATATTCTCAGCGATATTGCTGCTATGATTACTGGTAGTCTTGGAATGCTTCCTTCAGCAAGTATTGGTTCTAAGTATGCTTTATATGAACCTGTTCATGGAAGCGCACCAGATATTGCAGGTAAAAATATTGCAAATCCAATTGCAGCAATTTCTTCTGCTGCTATGATGCTTAAGTATTCTTTTCAAATGGATAAAGCAGCCGAGTTAATAGAAAATTCAATCGAAAATGTACTTTCAAAAGGATATAGAACAAAAGATATTTATAAAGAAGGAGATAAACTTGTCTCTACGGATGAAATGACTGATAAAATAATTGAAGAATTTGAAAAACTTTTTACTAAGGAAGCAATAAATGTATTTACACTATAATTTTTTAAGAAAAGATTTTGCTTCAAGAATATTTCACAATGTATTTTAATAAAAATTTTCAAACAGATAAGAATAAAGGAAGATTTATTATTGAATAGTCAGTTATTAATCAATAAGTATGGTAAACATAAGAGGTAAATATGGAACCAACAAGGATATTGATATTTGATACTACATTAAGAGATGGTGAACAATCACCTGGTGCTTCTTTAAATGTTCATGAAAAATTAGAGATAGCACATCAACTCGCAAAATTAAATGTTGATATAATAGAAGCAGGTTTTCCAATTTCTTCGCCCGCTCAATTTGAAGCAGTTAGAAGAATTGCTGAAGAAGTAAATTGTATAATAGCTGCTCTGGCAAGAGCAAACGAAAAAGATATCAAAGCAGCGGCAGATGCTCTATTACCTGCGCCAAGAAAAAGAATTCATACATTCGCAAGTACATCAGATTATCATATATTAGGAAAATTTGGCCACGAAAAATATGGCCGAAGCCTCGAAGAAAAAAGAAAAACAATTTTAAAAATGTCAATTGATGCTGTTACTTATGCGAAAACATTTACAGATGATGTGGAATTTTCTGCAGAAGATGCTGGTAGAACAGATATAGGCTATCTTTCAGAAGTAATAGAAGCAGCAATCGAAGCAGGTGCTACAACTGTTAATATCCCTGATACTACAGGTTATACTTTGCCATTTGAATTTGGAAATAAAATTGCTGAATTGAAAAAGAGAGTTAAAAATATAGATAAAGCAATTATAAGTGTACATTGCCACAACGATCTTGGACTTGCAGTTGCTAATTCATTATCGGCAATTCTTAATGGTGCACGTCAGGTTGAATGTACGATTAATGGAATTGGTGAGCGTGCTGGTAATGCTTCGCTCGAAGAGATTGTAATGATTTTAAATGTGAGAAAAGATTTATTGAATTACTATACTAATATCAATACACGAGAAATTTATAATACAAGCAAAATGGTTTCTGCATTTACTGGACTCCTTGTTCAAAGAAATAAAGCAATTGTTGGAGAAAATGCATTTGCGCATGAATCAGGAATTCATCAAGACGGTGTTCTTAAAAACAGAGAAACATACGAAATTATGACTCCTGAAAGTGTTGGAATTCCTAAAAATAAAATTGTTTTGGGGAGACATTCAGGAAGACATGGATTAAAAGTAAGATTGCAGGAATTAGGTTATACTGTGAATGATGAGGAACTTCAAAAAGTTTATGATGCTTTTATTGAACTTGCAGATAAAAAGAAAGAAGTGTTTGATGATGACTTAAGAATGTTAATGGGAGATGAAATTCAGAAACGGGAAGAAATATATGAACTTGATTATTTACACGTGAATGCAGGAACAAATCTTGTCCCTAATGCAGTGGTTCGTATAAAAGTTGGTGATAAGATAATCGAAGAATCTGCTACAGGTGATGGTCCTGTTGATGCAGTGTTTAACTCAATCGAAAGAGCATTATCAATAAAATCTGAATTAGAATCTTATCAGGTTCGTTCAGTTACAGCTGGAAGAGAAGCAATGGGCGAAGTTATTGTTAGAATTAGAAGTGGTGGTAAGTCTTTTACAGGAAGAGGAATTTCAACCGATATTATAGAAGCTAGTGCAAAATCTTATTTAAATGCACTCAACCAGAAAGAATTATACTTCAAAGAAGAACCATTAAATAAAAAGGAACAAATCTCAGAAGTAATTTAAAGGGAATTATAAATGGGGATGACTATTACTGAAAAAATTCTTGCAAAAGCTTCGGGACGAAAAAGAGTTGAACCCGGAGAAAATATATGGCTTAATGTTGATGTATTAATGACACACGATGTATGTGGTCCACCAACTATTGAAATATGGAAAAGAGAATTTGGTGACAAAGCAAAAATCTGGGATAAGAAAAAAGTTGTGATCTTTCCAGACCATTACATTTTTACAAAAAATCCTCAAGCAAATAGAAATGTAAATATATTACGTGAATTTGCAAGTCATTATGATTTACCAAATTATTATGATGTTGGAACTGAAAGGTATAAAGGCGTTTGTCATATGGCTCTTGCTGAAGAAGGATATAATTTACCCGGAACGGTTTTGTTTGGCACAGATTCTCATACATGTACTTCAGGTGCATTTGGAATGTTTTCAACAGGTGTAGGCAATACTGATGCAGCATTTATACTCGGTACAGGAAAAATATGGGAAAAAGTACCCGAATCAATGAAATTTATATTTGAAGGTACATTGCCTCCTTATTTAACAGCAAAAGATTTAATACTTCAGGTACTTGGAGATATTACAACCGAAGGTGGAACTTATCGAGCTCTTGAATTTGATGGAGAAGCTATTTATTCAATGCAAATGGATGAAAGAATGACTTTAACAAATATGGCTATAGAAGCAGGAGCGATGAATGGCATTATAAAAGCTGATGAAATAACAGAAAAATATGTTCGCGAACGAACAAATGCTCCATATGAAATTTTTGAAAGTGATCCAGATGCTAAATACAGAGAAGTCTATAAATATAATGTTAATGATATTGAACCATTAGTAGCTAAACCTCATAGCCCAGATAACAGAGATACAGTTCGGAATGTTCAGGGAACAAAACTTACAAAATGTTATATAGGTTCTTGCACCGGTGGTAAATTAAGTGACTTTCTTAATGCAGCAAAAATTATTTTTGGTAAACAAGTTAAAGTACCAACATTTGTTGTTCCGGCAAGTACTTATATTTATAATCAATTAGAAGTTGAAACAATCAATGGAGTATCATTAAAACAAATTTTTGAAAATGCAGGATGTGTAATAGCACCTTCTTCATGTGCTGCTTGTCTTGGTGGACCAGCAGATACTGTTGGAAGAGCTCAGGATGGCGAAGTAATAATTTCTACTACTAATAGAAATTTCCCTGGTAGAATGGGAAGTAAAAAATCAGAAGTATATTTAGCATCGCCATTAACTGTAGCAGCTTCAGCTGTAACAGGAGTTATTACAGATCCAAGAGAATTTTTATAAAAATTTGGGAATTAATTATGGAAAAAATTATTAAAGGAAAAGCATTTGTTCTTGGTGATAATATAGATACAGATCAAATAATTCCTGCTGAACATCTGGTCTATAGTTTAAGTGATCCAGAGGAATCAAAAAAATATGGTCATTTTGCACTTTCAGGTGTACCATTAAAAAATTCTGGATTACCTGATGGAGGAATTCCATTTATCGAAGGAGATAATTATCAATCAAAATATAATATCATTATTGGTGGTTCTAATTTTGGTTGTGGTTCGTCGAGAGAACATGCACCTTTTGCTTTGCAGATGGCGGGAGTTAAAGTTATTGTAGCAGAATCTTATGCAAGAATTTTTTATCGAAATTGTGTTGATGGTGGTTTTGTTATACCTTATGAAACTCAAGTAAAATTGAATGATAAAATTAAAACCAATGACGAACTCGAAATTGATTTAGAAAATAATATACTGGTGAACTTAAACACTGGCGATAAATTTCAATTAAATCCATTGGGAGATATACTGCCAATACTCGAAGCAGGAAATATTTTTGAATATGCTCGTAAGAATAATATGATTTGATAGAACAAAATAAAGAGGTAAGAATATGTTTATAGAAATATTTGACACAACACTAAGGGATGGTACACAAGGCGAAGGTGTTAACCTTTCAGTGCAGGATAAATTGCTAATTGCAAAAAGACTTGATGAATTTGGAATTGACATTATTGAAGGTGGATGGCCTGGTAGTAATCCTAAGGATGAAGAATTTTTTAAGCAGGCAAAAAATCTTAATCTATCTCATGCTAAGCTTACTTCATTTGGTTCAACAGCTCGATCTATTCAAAATGTTGAAGGTGATTATAATCTCAATTCGCTATTACAGTCCGAAACACCAATTATTACTATTTTTGGTAAAACATGGCAACTTCATTCTCAAAAAGGTTTGGGATTAACAGATGAAGAAAATGCAGAATTAATTTATAAATCTGTTAAATTTCTTAAATCTCACGGAAGAAGAGTAATCTTTGATGCCGAACATTTTTTTGATGGTTATAAACACAATCCCCAATTTGCAATGAATATGCTTCAAGCAGCAAGTGATGCAGGTGCAGATACACTGGTTCTTTGTGATACAAATGGTGGTTCTTTGCCCGATGAAGTTTATAATATTGTTCTGGAAGTTAAAAAGAGATTTAATCTTCAAATAGGAATTCATGCACATAACGACGCAGAACTGGCTGTTGCTAATTCACTTGCAGCAGTAAAAGCTGGTGCAACTCATGTTCATGGTACAATCAATGGTGTTGGTGAAAGATGTGGCAATGCAAATTTATGTAGTATAATTCCTAATTTATTATTAAAAATGAATTTAGAGACTAATCAAAAAAATACATTGCAACATCTAACATCACTATCAAATTTTGTTTATGAAATAATGAATATTCATCCAAACACAAGAAGTGCTTACACTGGTAAATCTGCTTTTGCTCATAAAGGCGGTGTTCACGTGAGTGCTGTAATGAAAGATAGTAGAATGTATGAACACATCCAACCTGAATTGGTAGGAAATAAACAAAGAGTTTTGATTTCTGATTTATCTGGACAAAGCAACATTAAATATAAAGCTAAAGAAGTTGGAATTGATATTTCTGATGATAAAGAATTAAGTAAAAGATTGGTTAACTATATTAAATCTTTGGAATATGATGGCTATCAATTTGATGGGGCTGAAGCGTCATTTGAATTATTATTCAGAACAGAAACAAATGAATTTTCTCCATTCTTCAGATTAATTGATGCAAAAGTAAATGTATTTTATGACGCAGATGGTCATACAAGTTCAGAAGCTGTCCTTAAGATCGAAGTTAATAACGAAATTGAACATACAGCAGCAGATGGTAATGGTCCTGTAAATGCACTTGATACAGCATTGAGAAAAGCATTGTTGAGATTTTATCCTGAAATTTCAAAAATAAAATTAGTTGATTATAAAGTTCGTGTACTTGATGAAAAAGAAGGGACTGGTGCTAAAGTGCGTGTAATGATTGAATCGAGTGATGGAGAAAGTACGTGGGGTACTGTTGGTGTATCAACCAACATTATCGAAGCAAGTTTTAAAGCATTAAGTGATAGTATAAATTATTGTTTGTTTAAGAATTATAAAAATCAACAGGTATTTAAATCATAGTTTATAGGGGATGAAATAAAAGTTAAATTTGCTTTTAGTTCATCCCTGTATTATTTAATCCATTTAGACGAGCTAATTCTCTTGATCTTTCTTCGGCTCTTAAAATTGCACTGGAAAGTATTTCTGCAAAATTATTTTTCTTAAGTATTTCAAATGCTGCTTCTGTTGTTCCACCTTTAGAAGCTACTTTTTTAATTAATGTTTCCAAATCTAAATCAGAGTTATTAATAACATGGAAAGCTCCATGCATTGTATGTTTAACCAGTAAACTTGCAAGACTTTCATCGAATCCCATTTTTTTTGCAGTTTCTATCATAATCATAACAATATAATAAAAATAAGCTGGTCCACTTCCACTGAGAGCAGTAACACCATCCATAAGATTTTCATCTTCAATCATGAATGTTCTTCCTGTTGTACTCAATAAATTTTCAACAGTAGATATATGATGTATATTTGTTTTTTCAGAAGGTATATATACTGTAATTCCCATTCCATATTGTGCAGGCATGTTAGGCATTGCTCTTACAATAATCTCGTGATTGAGAGCGGTTTGTAAATGCTTTAATTTTATACCTGCTAAAATAGATATAACAAGAGTCTCTTTATTAATTTTATTTGTTATTGATGAAGCAACATTTAAAAAGTCCTGAGGTTTTACAGATAGAATCAGAACATCTGTATTTAATGCTTCTTGAGTAATACCATTGAAAACAGTACCTAAATTTAATTCTTCTAACTTTTTTGCATGCTCTGAATTTTTTGCAATAAGAAATAAGTCATTACAGTTAGTTTTATGATATTGAATGAAAGAACGTGCATATGTCAAACCCATATTGCCGCAACCAATAATAGATATTTTCATTATATCACCTTTATTATGGAATTAATTGTGTAAAAATAGAAATTTTTTGATTTTTATTATATTTGAAAAGTAAATTTTAGTAATTATTCTTAATCATTTATCTTACAATTCTGAAAGATTTTTGAATAAATTATATATTAATCTTGCTTTTTTTAATCTATGCTTCTATATTTGATGCTCGTTTTTTGAGTTTATGGGTGTAATTTGTCCGGGCGGACGCCGGAGTTGGAGAGCCGGGGCGGACTGTAAATCCGTTGGCGAATGCCTTTGGGGGTTCGAATCCCTCGCCGCCCACAAAAAATTTCAAATTATTTTGCTATAAAAATTTAAAGTTGGTAAGAAAAATAATTACTGGTTCTTTTTGATATTATAAGTTCAGCGTACAAAAAAACTAATGATAAACATTAATAAGTTTGTGCTTTGAAATTTTATAGTAAAAATAATAGTTCTTTATTTGATTACTGAATAAGCTGATGTAGCTCAGTCCGTCACGGAGTGACGGGATCTCGCCTCAACAAAGTTGAGGCGGATTGGTAGAGCACTTCCTTGGTAAAGGAAGAAAGTTATTTATAAAGTTTGATTACTGAATAAGCTGATGTAGCTCAGTCCGTCACGGAGTGACGAGATCTCGCCTCAACAAAGTTGAGGCGGATTGGTAGAGCACTTCCTTGGTAAAGGAAGAAAGTTATTTATAAAGTTTGATTACTGAATAAGCTGATGTAGCTCAGT
>NZ_JAYKGJ010000006.1 GCF_036860695.1 Rosettibacter firmus
AAACATTAATGTTAATTAGTGGCTAAAATATTTTTATTGACTATAGTGAAATATAAATTTAAGTTGTAATCAGAAGCAAAAGGAAATATTACTTGCAAAGAGGGCAGAAAAATATTTCACAAACTATCATAAATCCTCAAATAGAAAATCGAAAAACGATTATTCATATAAAAATTATTTCTTATTTGATTAATAATAGACAGCATAATTTAGATAAGAGTGATAGTAAACAAGAAATTGAGAATTTTAATTAAAAATAAATAAAATGCTGGTGGACTTGTCAGCCTCTGGCGGATATCATTCCAAAGAATGATGTCTGTTAGCGGGTTAAATAATAGTTATACTTACTTAGTAAAATATCACAGCTAAAAAATTGTACTGATTCTTAATCTTTTTCTACTACTATATAGATGTAAATAAAAATATTCTGTATTAACCTTTTATCTATATTAAGGTGGTACCATGAAAATAAAATTATCGTTTCCGATTCCCCTCTTAGTTATTCAGTTTCTATACAAACTCAGCAATAATTCAAATTTCACATGAAAAGTGAAACGATGTGCTAAGCAAGTAACAATTACACGATGTTTCCATCTTTCAAATAGATGGAATATTTAAAAATTTACTAGATGGGAGGTGTGGAATGAAAAAGAAACTTATTTAATTGTTTATAGGCAATAAAACAATAACAAAAATGGTTATGGGTCATGAAAAAATATAAAGTTTTATTAACCTTTCTTATCGGGATAAGTAATTATCTATTTGGTCAAATAACACCGATAACTCCAGTCGGACTCAGGGATTTTACTATCAATAAATTCGATAAAATAGTTTACGCAAGAGATAATTACAACGCAATTGTAAACGAATATAATCTTGTAACTGGCGAATCGAAATCTTCTCAGTTTCCTAACCTGCCTGTGTTTGCAAACAAAAGCAGGAAAGCCGTATATGAGAAAGATAAACTTCTTTACATGTATGACTTTGGAAAAGATTCGACATATTTTCTTGGACCCGCAATCAACTACGATCCGTACTTATCTTTCTCTCCCAATGATATTGGTTTGCTAGAGGGACAGAATGATACATTAAAATATTTCTTATTTACTAACAACAGTATAAAACCACAATCCTCTGTTCAGAATTTGCGTTATTCCCAGAATCCACCTTCGTGGGTAACCGATACGACAGTTATTATTTCTGATCCACATATAGAGGCACTGCTTTTATATAACACTATCTCCGGGAAAGAAGATACAATTTTGGTTACACCATATACAGGACGAGTAACTGAAATTTTCGGATTTGATTACAATAAGAAATATAACTTAATTGCTTATAGTTACGAAACCCAGCCGAACACAAGGATACATTTGTTCGATATGAAAACAGGAAAGGACAGCGTTGCTTTTCATCTTGAAAGTGATATGCCTAATTCTACGTGTGCGGATGGGGCACCCTTATCTTTTGATTATTTAAAATGGGCGTCGGACAGTAACAAATTACTTTTCTTTGGAAATTTTGCTACAAATAGCGTTGCAGGCATTTACACTTATTACCTTGATAAAGATTCAACTTTATTACTTTCTGATTGCCACGATTTCGGATTAAAGACTGACGCTGAATGGATGAGTAATGATACGGTCATTTTTTCAAATCAAACTGCTTTCAGAGTTTACTCATTACTTGTCCCTAAAATAACCACTTCCGTCGATGATGAGGACAGCTATGTTCCAAAGTCCTTCATCATCTTTCAGAACTATCCAAATCCTTTTAATAGCTCTACAACATTTCAGTTTGAAAATAATGAACCCGGAAACGTTGAATTAAACATCTATAATATTTTGGGAGAATTGATATTTAAACACTCATTGGGTCAGATTAATGCTGGTAGGCATTCATTCAGTTGGAATGGAAGAAACAAAAATGGAAGTAATGTGAGTTCAGGTATTTACATAGCGAGGTTACATTTTAAAAACTTGTCAAAAAGTGTTTTCGTTAAATCTATAAAACTACAGTTAATTAAATAAGGAGTGCGAAATGAAACTAATAATTTTTTTAATAAGTATATTTATTTCATTTAATGTTGTATTGGCGCAATCAGCACGGTATTCTCAGGACGCATTACCAGCAGGATATGTAAGCAGTACATCATCTACCAAGATTTCTTCTATAAACTTAACAGGTACTTTTAATGAGTTAGTAATTGCAATCGGTTTTCCAGATAGAAATCCTACTGAAACATATCCTCGACTTTATTCAAGTACAACTTATCCTTTACTTGGTGCATTTCCGAATGGAACTCTAGTAAACGACTACGTAAATCAACAAGGCGGTTCCATCCCGATTGATCAATGGTTCTAACCGGGGTTTGATACATATTTTGATACACAATCTAATGGTGATTATAATGTGGATTTTACATTTGTGAAACAACCCAACGGTAATATTTATACTACAACTCACAATTATAATTATTTTTACCTCCTCAATGGTAGCAGCAACCTAAGTGTTATGTACAACCAACGCAATTCAATTTTATCGGAGGTTGCACGAAAAATGGTTGCTGATAATTCAGGAATTTTTACCGGGATTACTGCCTTACATTGCATATTCAATACACCTGGTAATACCGATCGTAATGAATTTTGTGATTGGGGTTCGGGTACAATTGATGAATCAATTACGCTAACTGATGCTTTGGGAGGAACCTTGTGGACGGGGCCTATTACCATGCAGTGGAATCTTGAGGATCTAATACATGAGAGGATGCACATTATAGGAACGATTTCGGGATCACCCTCTGGTTTCGATGGATTCCCGGATAGAGGTTTTGATCGTTCTCCAGGAGGTGGTCATCATAATTTTACATGGGATTATGATATTATTTCTCACAACGGAACCTTATCCAACCAATATTCTTTATACGGATTAAGACCGATTTCAACACATGATTTGATATTTCTTGGATGGATCAAATCAGATGAAATACAGGAAATTAGGAATACAGATTTGAGCGGCGTAAAACTTGCTGATGTTAACTATTCATTAACATCCCAACAAAAAGCAAATGGTTTTTATAGAACTGCAAAAGTAATGTTACATGAAAATTATATCGGTGACTTAGATGAGTATTTATTGATTGAATTTCATAATGCTACAGAATTCGATAAGAACTTTACCAACTATGATGAACCTTCCGGAGACAGGTATAATAAAGGAATTTTAGTATGGCATATTAAAGAAACTGTTAATCTTTTAGATTGGTTTTCTGATAATATGATTGATTTAGAACCAGCCGTTCCTTATAACGGATACTATAGTAACCCTGTACCAAACGACAGCTATCCTAGAAATTATACAAGAAGTTCGAATTATAACGGCATTTTATCTGGAGATTATGATTATCTCGATGATCTTAATATGATATGGTATTCACCTACGAGCAGATATGTTTTTGAGTACTTACCGGATGGCGGCAGGCATGTATGGGAAACAACCACATCTGGTCCTTATGGATGGTATCCATCCGATCCAAATTGGTTTTATCGACCAATAAGTATGAAATCCGATTTTTTCACTGACGCAACAGTAAAAGGAAGAGTTAACAATGTTTTAAATGCAATAACACGCCCCTCAACAAAAGACTGGGCTGGTAATCAAACCAACATTGCAGTTACAAATATTCAACGAGTTAGTGATTATATGACTTTTGATATTCGTCATAATGCCGTGTCTGGAACTGTTGCTCAAAATACTACAATAAGTGGCAATATCGTTGTCACTGGTAATTTAATAATTCCATCAGGTGTTACACTGACAATCTCTCCGAGTACAACACTACAATTCGATTCCGGTGTTACACTGGTAGTTAACGGCACATTAAATGCAGTCGGAAATTCTTCCAGTAGAATTACTTTTACGAATACCTCCGGGGCACTTGGAATGGAATTCAATTTAATTCTAGTTCAAGTGATAACGTTCAGTATTGTAATATTAATAATGCTACGATAGGTATCCAATGTAACAGCAGTTCGCCGACTATTCAATACAACAACTTGAACAATATTACACTTATTGGTATTTACCTTTATAATGCTTCTCCAAGTCTGCTGCGCAATACAATTCAAGGAAGTTCAGGCAGTTACGGTTATAACGGTATTCGATGCGAAGAATATTCCTCCCCATATATTGCGAAAAATACCATAAGATATTTTACTACAGGTATAAATAATTACCGTTATAGTTCACCGAAATTTTCTGAGTACGGTAGTGAAGGTAATAATAAAATAGTTAGAACAAATACAGCAATTTGTTGGTATTACTCCTCTCCACTTGTAGGACAAAACGGTTACCCGTGGGGCTACAACTACATTGACAGTTCTTCAACATACAATGTAGAAGCTGCATGGTATACTAATATTATGGCAGAAAATAACTGGTGGGGAACAGCAAGTCCTCCTTCTAATAAATTTAATGCTGTTGCAAATAGCAGTATTGATTATTACCCCTATTTAACAAGTCCTCCAGGTCTATCAATAAGAGAATCAGACCCTTATACTTCAACAGCAATGCCGGTATCATTGAAGATAGCAAGCGGTGTTACTTCTACTACTTCAAACGATTTGTCTTCAAATTCGTTATTTGATGATGAAGACATAAAGACGGCATTGCAATTTGAAATCGAACAAGAATATCAATCTGCATTTGATATTTACGAGAAGGTATTTAAGAAGGAATTAAATACTGCAAAAGGTAGATATGCCTTGGTAAGATTAGGTGATTGTTTCTTTAAGCTGAATAGAAAAGGTATTGATAAATACTTACCTGATATATCTGAGTCTTATAAAAGCTTAAAGAAAGATGAAATTTCAGTAATTGCACTCGATTTAATAAACCGCGAATTACTTACAAACAGAGAATATGAAAAAGTAGCAGAAAATATGAAGAAAATTAAAAATGAGTTCAGAATAAATTCAGAGATTGAAAAGAGTGCATTATATGGACTTATTTCATTGTATGTTAACTGTCTTGGTGATACAAAATCAGCTTCAAATTATTACGAAGAACTAAAACAAAAATTTCCTGAAGATAAATTGCTAACCGATAGTCAAATACTTCTAGGTAATCAGTATGATGCTTCTCTAAATGAAAAAATGGTAAATGATAATGTATCGACAAAACATGAAGAATTCGTTTTGACAACAAGTAATTATCCGAATCCATTCAACCCAACGACAACAATTAGCTATACGTTACCAGAGGACGGCAAAGTAAGCATAAAGATAATTGATATATTGGGGAGAGAAGTAACCACATTATATGATGGTTATAATACATCTGGGAAACACAGTGTAATATGGAATGCAAGAGATGTAGCAAGCGGAATTTATTTCTACAGCATTAATTTCAATAATCAGAAGTTCTATAAGAAGATATTGTTGATGAAATAATCTATAATTTATGATGGCAGAATTATTTTTAGTTCTGCCTTCTGATTTTAAGGATGTAAGTATAATAAGTTTTACAAGCCGACCGATTTAAGCTGTTCGGCATTTGTGTGGTTATGAAATTAGGTTTAGTTAGAGGCTCTTTGAGTTAAGTTAACAAAATGAATTAACAAATAATTATCAGTGTTGTTTTTCTCCCGCAGGGATTCCTTCGGGAAAAGCAACATTGCTGTGTTGAGTCGTTAGACTCCTGCAGAATCTAACGGACTGCGAGCGGTGACTTAAAAACAAAGTTGTTGCTGCTAAGTTAAGTAATAAGACTTGCTAAGAAAAAACTGAATAATTAAAAACTAATTTCTCAGTTCAATAAGCATTTATTTAATTACCATGCTCACATCTGTGGAAGAAATTAAGGATTGATAATGTAAAATCTTGGGTTCATTGCAAAAAAGTTTCAAAACATTAATGTTAATTAGTGGCTGAAAAATTTTTATTGACTATAGTGAAAAATAGATTTAAGTTGTAACCAGAAAGCAAAAGGAAATATTACTTGCTTAGAGGGCAGAAAAATATTTCACACAATTCAGTAAATCTTCATAAAGAAAAACACAAGCTGAAACTACTTGATTTGGTAAGAACCATACAAGAAATACTTGGACATAAAAGCGTAAAAACTACTATGATTTACACTCATGTTTTAAACAGAGGACCGGGAGTTAGAAGTCCGTTAGACTGAAATGAGTAAGGATGATATATATGCACAACCTATTTTTAAATATTGGGATTTTGAGAAGATTTGAGAATATTTGGCACGTAGTTATGCAGCTGCACGCATATCTATGTACCTTAAGTAATAAATTTGTGCAGTATAAGTAATAGTTATACGTTTAAGCAAAATGAAAAAATTATTATTCATTATATTATTGCCAATTATATCTTTTGCACAAGATAATCTTGCGACTGAAAGATGGAGTCCTCCAATAGAAATTAAAAGTATTATCTCATACTTCCCTAAAGGAGTTAATACTCCATATATCAATCCTGCGGGGAATATCTTGTATTTCGAATCAGAAGGACGGATTTATTTTATTGAAAAAAGTGATTCGAGTTGGTCGTCTCCTCATAATATTCAAATTGATGGAAGCAACCAATTTAGTTATCCCAAAATAGCACCAAGCAACAATAGATTATTTTTTGTTATTGAAAAAAATAGTCGAAAAAATCTCTTTTATATTGAAAGAGAAGATGAACATCACAATTGGAGTGATATTAGAAGTTGTGGTGATTATATAAATAATGATTCAATTTATATCGAAGATTATGTTCTTCAAAATGATACAACTATATTCCTTTCAATCGGATTCAGCATGTATTATTCAAAATATGAAAGGGCAATAAATAATTGGGGCCCATTAATTAAAAGCCCGGATTTTTATTATGATTTTTTCCCGGGTAATTTTGGAGGCACATTCATTAATCTCGATTATACAAAGGTTTATCATACAAGCTTATTTATGGTGGCAACCATAATTGACGGCCAAATGTATGATTTTCTAAAATTTAATTTGGTTGTAAGATACAAAGATTTCCAAAATCATTTTGGGCAAAGCTTTTTATTAAATATAAATGCTGATATAGATTCGGTATATGGTAAAAAAATACCAAATTATAATTACTTTGCCTTATCTCCTTCATTAACAAAAAACGGAAAGACATTATTCTTCGCTGTAAAATATGCAGATACGACAAGGATATATTATTCCAATATGATTGTTGATGAAAATGGAGAAATTGTGAATGTAGTGGAAAATATTAATAATACTATTCCCAGTACGTATTACTTATCGCAAAATTATCCGAATCCATTTAATTCTATTACAAAAATTAGATATGCAGTACCTAAGAGTAGCCATATTTCAATAAGAGTATTTGATATTCTTGGGAATGAAATAACCACATTAGTCGACCAGTTTAAAAATATTGGGAACTATGAAATTGAATTCAATGCTAATCATCTATCAAGTGGCGTTTACTTCTATCAACTAGTCGCTGAAAATAATGTTCTTACAAAAAAATTAATATTGATAAAATAAACGTATAACCCGCTTTTTCACCCGACCGCGTTTTTCCCATAGGGATTCCTTCGGAACATTGCGGCATTTTTCAAGTTTTCGGGTTAGGTAAAAGTTAAGCATTGCTTGTAACATTGTTCTATTAAATAAATTGTTAAAAATTATTGGCAGTAGCTTTTCAGTTCGTCATTGCTGTTCGGGGCGGACGGGTGAAAAGCCACGCCGTTATACTTACTAAAAATGGAGGTCGATATGAGGCAGCGTTCCTTTGCATAATAGAAAGAGGGTGTTAAATAAATAGACTTCGATTACTTTAATATTTTGGTGTTCACTTATAAGGAGGAAAAAATAATCAATGAAAAAAAATCGTTTAGTAGTACTTATCTTTTTCTTAACTAGCTTATTATATGCTCAAAAGGAAGAGCCCACATATAAATATTGGATGACTATTGGAGGTTGGATTAACAAAGATGTTAGTCTGAATTTCAATTATAATTTTTCTTTAGTCAACAACTTTTATAAAGTTGGATATTTCGTTAGGGGAGGCTTCTCTCAAAATCCGAGCGTAGGAGAGGATGGATATTTATTTAATTCTATCGATATCTCAATTGGCAAAAGGCTACAATCTGAATGGTTTCAGGCTTCTGTTTTTGGAGGTCCCTCTTATGTGTTCGGGAAAAAACGTGTTTCACCAAACGATACTGAGAAATATCATACAGTCGGCTTGGAAACAGATATACAATTATTGTTCAGAGCAGCAAATGAAATTGGAATAGGAATAGGTTTATACGGGAACTTGAATTTCATAAAGAATTTTGCAGGTATAAATATAAACCTAACCTTAGGTAATGGTAAATAACTTAACATGGGAGTGAAATGAAAAACAGTCAGTTATTCTTCGTATTATTTTTCTTGTCTTTGGGATTATGTTATCCACAGGTCACAATCAATAATATTCAAATTGCCTCAACAATAGTTTCAGTTGATGCATCTACACCAAATAATCCAAACTCTTATTCTTGGTCAGAAATTAGCAATACAAAACAAGGTGTTCATATAAGTGTAATACCGCCAGAAAAAGCAGAAATATATCTACAACAGAATAATGCGTGGATAAATTACAATACTTGGAACTGGGGCTTTATGGTAAGGCTCGAAGTTAGTTATGACGGTGGAAGGTGGCAAACAATTTTTTCTAATCAAACAAAAGATGCTACTGGTTGGATTCAATCTCCTTTTTCTACTTTAGGTTATCATACAATTTCGCTTAAATGGACTACTATGAGTTTATTAGTTTATAACCGTTCGTATGATGTTTATGTTGTTCCTCAAAGTCAGAAATTTTACAAAGATAATTATGGAAATACTATAACTACCTGGGAAGGCGGCAATCCAAACAAAGTCGTTCTAATTTCAGAAGGCTTTGATACTTATAATACAACATATTCTGAGTACTTAAGATATAAAGGGAAAGCTCTATTTGATCCATTTATTCAAGCGGGTTATAAAATCTATTTCCTGAATTATGCTTACAATAGTCAGGATATGCGAAATTCAGCTGCAATATATAATTCCGCATCACGTTATATCTCTACATTGAACTCCAATACGCAAATGATGGCTGCAGGTATTAGTATGGGTGGTGTTATTGTTCGTTATGCTTTAGCGAAAGCTGAGAATGACGGGAATCCATTGCCTTTTAATAAATTCGTATCAATAGATGCACCACAACAAAATGCTCTTTTTGCCCGTGACTTACAGGACTATATGAAAGAACAAGGTGTTTCTGGATTTCAAAAACATGGACTCGACAATGATGCGGCAAAACAATTACTGTCTTACAATACTTATGGAAATTTGCACACTTCTTTTTATAATGAACTTAATAGTTTAAATGGTGGAGCAGGGTACCCATCCTTAACCGAAAATATTGGAGTCGCTTTTTCAAATAATACAACAAATACAGGGGATGGAAGATGGATAGTCATTAATTATGAATCAATATTTGTTCCTGGGACATTTATCGTAAAATCATCATGGTTGGATGCTGAACTTAAGGTTCCTGGTTCCTAACTGCCCAAAACAACAGGTACTGCTAACCCTTCTCCTTATAATGTATTCTGGTTTTTTGCAGGTATGCTTGAAATTGAGAGAGATCCAAAATATAGTCCGACATTCATTCCATATAATAGTGCATTAGATATTGTAAATGGAAATTCGAGATTTAATACAACAATCCATGCCAATGGTAATTATTTCCATGATCAATTCCCTCCTGAAGTTGTTACTGCATTAATAACTAAATTTCTACCTCTTTCAGCGTCAATATCTGGTCCAACCTCTTTAGCAATTAATCAAAGTGGAAATTGGACAGCATCTGCATTAGGAGGAACTCCATCATATCATTATCAATGGTGGTACATGCACCCTTCAAATATGCTTCAATCATTCAGTATTATTAAACCTAATAATATTCCAGTAGATACTTGGTTTACATTAGGAACAGACAGTCCCACACTTTCAAGATATGATTCGCAGAATTTTAATCTCAAGTGTGTTGTTACGGATGCAACAAATACACAAGTTACTTCGAATATTATAAGTGTTATTGTTGGCAGTTCTTTGGCAAAAATATCGGGCACAGATAAAGAACAAGCAAATAATAAGTTAACTTTAGCTGAAGAACTCCCAACAGAGTATTCCATGGGAAATTATCCGAACCCGTTCAATCCAACAACTAAAATCAGTTTTGCAATTCCACAAGACAGTTATATTTCGTTGAAAGTTTTTGACGTACTTGGTCGAGAAGTTGCTGTATTGGCAAATCGAGTATTTTCAGCTGGTAGATATGAGGTTGATTTTAATGCAAGTAATCTTCCGAGTGGAACTTATATCTATAGTTTGAGAACGGATAATAAAATCATAACCAATAAGATGTTGCTCGTCAAATAATCAAATAGCTTTATATGAAGGCAGAATTAATTTTAGTTCTGCCTTCTGTTTATAAAGACGTAAGTATAACCCGTTTTCCAAGCCGACCGCTTTAAACTGCTCAGCATTTGTGTGGTTATGAAATTAGGTTTAGTTAGAGGCTCTTTGAGTTAAGTTAACAAAATGAATTAACAAATAATTATCAGTGCTGTTTTTTTCCCGCAGGGATTCCTTCGGGAAAAGCAACATTGCTGTGTTGAGTCGTTAAACTTCGTAAGAATCTAACGGACTGCAAGTGGTGACTTAAAAACAAAGTTGTTACTGCTAAGTTAAGTGAAAAAGACTTGCTAAGAAAATACTGAATAATTATTAAAAACTAATTTCTCTGTTCAATAAGCATTTATTTAGTTACCAAGAGCCTTATCTGTGGAAGAAATTAAGGATTGATAATGTAAAATCTTGGGTTCATTGCAAAAAAGTTTCAAAACATTAATGTTAATTAGTGGATGAAAAATTTTTATTGACTATAGTGAAAAATAAATTTAAGTTATAACCAGAAAGCAAAAGGAAATATTACTTGCTTAGAGGGCAGAAAAATATTTCACCAACTATCGTAAATCCTCAAACAGAAAATCAAAAAATGATTGATTATTCATATAAAATTATTTCTTATTTGATTAATGATAGAGAGCATTATTTAGGAAGTAAAGATATCATGTGTGAAATTAAAAATATTAATTAAAAATAAATAAAATGCTGTTGAACTTCTCCTCCTCTGACAGATATTATTTCAAAGAATAATATTTATTGGCGGTTTAAATAATAGTTAGTTGCTAATTTAGCAGAGGCGTTTATGAAAAAAATATTAGTAATCTTGGGTATACTTCTTTCTATTTCTCTGATTGAAAAAGTATATGCTTGCAGTTGCGAATGGTATGGCCCCTTTTTAAAAGTAGCTAAAGGTGCAGATCTCGTTGCTTTAGTAAAAATCAAAAGCTATGGTTCATTCTCTGGTGATATGCCAATGTCAATGGAGGTTGAAATAATAGAGCTTTTAAAGGGTGATGATACTAGAAAGACCGTTAAAGTATGGGGAGATACTGGATTACTTTGTCGGCCATATCTTAGGAGATTCCAAAGTGACAGTATTTGGGTATTGGCATTGTTCAAAAGTAGTGAAGGTTATTTTAGACATCCAGACGAAAGAGAAGGTGATTATAATATATCCATTTGTGGTGAATATTATTTGAAAATTAAAAACGATACTGTTATTGGTTTGATTGAAAATGTTAATTATAATGATCCGCCTCAATATATGAGTCTTACGAATTTCCTTACTTCAGCAAAGCAAATACTTACATCAGTCGAAGAAGAAATCCCATATTTCTTCGAACTGAGTCAAAACTATCCTAACCCGTTCAATCCAACAACAAAAATTAGTTTTTCAGTTCCTAAAGACAGTCATGTTTCGTTGAAGGTGTTTGACATACTTGGTCGAGAAGTAGCTGTGTTGGCAAATCGAGTATTTTTAGCTGGTAGATATGAGCTCGATTTTAATGCAAGTAATCTTCCAAGTGGTACTTACATATATAAATTAAGGACGGAAGATAAAACTATAACGAAGAAGATGTTGCTTATTAAATAAGGACATAGAATTGTTAAGAGGGCAGAATTAATTTTAGTTTTGCCTTCTATTATTGGACATAAGTTTAACCCATCAATCAATCGGATGGAGTTTTTATTTTGGCATTGTTCTCGTCTTTATATTTTGATTAATAAGTAAGAAATAAATAACTTAGACTCACCAAGTGTGTTTACGATCCGCTTTTAGTGTTTTTTTATATAAAGCGTCTTCGATATAAAAATATACTCACAAAAAAATTTTATTGATAAAATAATTCTTGACAAAAGAAATTCAAAAATATAAGTTGTTATTAAATTCAAAGATATTTTAAAAATTCTCTTCTGGGGAATCTTAAGTTTTAAAATTATTGAGGGAATTTTGAATAGAAGAGAAATTAAATCTAATTCACAAAAACTCAAATAAAATAATTACATAAATAAAACAGTTAGATGGTTAAATATTACCTAACTTGATATAAATTAGATTGATTTATGTATGTTTTTTGAAGACAGGATTTAAAATGGAATAATATCTTTGAGCACTATACCATCCTTAAAGTTGATCTTTAAGTGCAAAATAAATAACAACAATATTTCTATAATGTACAGATTGAATTTTTTATTGCTCCTTATTCCTTTTCTTGTAATTGACAATTTTGGTCAAACATCAAGAAATAGCTTTGAATTTGAGAGTGTTCTGGTTTTCCCAAAAATTGTTACACGTTCATGGAATAATGCTGGAATTGAACTTCCTGCAAAAACTTCTTATACACCATCATTAGCAGTTTCATTCATGTATAATATTAAGACTGATTTAAGGAAAAAATATTTTTTTAATATTTCACCTGGTATAATTCTGGGAGAAAAATATTATTCTGGATTTCTACTGGGTTTTAATTTCCAAAAATATATTTATGATTTATGGTTTATAAATTTTGGTTTTCTTGGTAAGTTAACCCTGGCACAAGAAGGAGGTCATAATTATAATGATGCCGAATTTTTTAGGTCGACAATATTTTTTCGTTTAGGTAATTATATAAATAAAAGTATAGCTGTGAATATTAATTATACAATTCCATTAAATAATAATATTTATGGAAAAAGCTATAGTCATGGTTATGGTTTGAGTAATGATGTTGCTTCAACAATTTATTTACGTTATATGATATCATTTGGAATTGAAATAACAAGATAAAGTAAGTTTAATCAACAAATTTGCACGAGCGTTGGTTTAAGAGCGGCACTTGTTAATTTGGTTAGAAAATAAAAGAAGGAAATTAAACAAAGGTTCAAGGTAAACAATGTTTATAATAATTATTGCCAATGTACTTTAATTAAGCAAAACTATACCATCAGGGGTAATTAAATTTTATATTTTTAATTAAATAGTAAATCTTGTGAAAAGATTAATAATATTATTTTATTTGTTATCTCTTGTTAACATATTCAGTCAAGAGATATATTTTTCACGAGATACTTTGAGAATCGATAACGTAAATTATCGAGATAGTATTGTAATATATAATAGAGGACTATCCTTATTAAGAATCGATTCAATAAAATGTATTAACACAAATTATGCTCTGAGTTTTGTTTCGAGCAATCAATCATATGGGTGGAAAACACTCGAAGAATATTCAAATCCAGATAATGCGATTGAAATTTTACCAGATGATTCTATTAAATTACGTTTGAGTATTGCATATATTTTAGTAAAGCAAATGAAAGCCAGTTATGACCAGATAGATACAATGTATTTCTACAATAATTCAATAAACTCGCCAATTAAAACAGTAAAAATTACGAATAAGTTTGTAATGGGTAGTGTTGAAGACGAAACAGTTCCAGTTGAA
The DNA here is from genome assembly GCF_036860695.1 of Rosettibacter firmus. Classification (NCBI taxonomy): domain Bacteria; kingdom Pseudomonadati; phylum Ignavibacteriota; class Ignavibacteria; order Ignavibacteriales; family Melioribacteraceae; genus Rosettibacter; species Rosettibacter firmus. Next base: position 13,930 of record NZ_JAYKGJ010000006.1, read on the forward strand.
TTTAGTTTGTCACAAAATTATCCGAATCCATTTAATTCCAGTACAAAGATTTCATTTTCATTAAAGAGAGGTTCGCATATAGTTCTAACCGTTTACGATGCGATGGGTAAGAAAATAAAAGAGCTAATTCGTGGATATTTAAATGCTGGCAACTATGATGTAATATTTGATGAACACAAATTATCAAGTGGTATTTATTTCTATCGTTTACTGGTTGATTCAAAAAGTACGACAAGGAAAATGTTACTTTTAAAATAAACTCATATAATCATGCAAAATCATAGCAACAGCTATTAAGGTTGCTATATTTTAATGATATGTTATATTGCAAAGACAAGTTGTTCTTTAAGTATGGTTCAAAGAATAATATGATGAATAAATTATTGTCATTAGTTTTAGAGCTGAATTATTTTATAGTGCGAAGATCAGCTGTAGTCCAGTGGACTTTTATTAGTAGCGGTTAATAGTATCACACTTAATACATTAAAACAATAGATAAGATAAACATACATTTATAAACATGACTTTTTTTGCAGTAAGTTTCACATTTCAATTTTTTAAAAATGCATAAAGAAAAAAGATTTAAAAGAAATTTTATTGATTATTTTAATAAATAATTTTATGATATAATTAGTTAAACAAAGAAATATTACTTGCAGAGAGGGAAAAGAAATATTTCTTTAACTTTTGGGTTTTATAAAATAGAAAATCACGAGTCAAAAAACCGATAAATTGTAATTCATTAAAAACATAAATGTTTTATATAATTTTTTTGAATTGGAGTTTTAGCATTTATTAATATATTTCCAAACCTTTCAGAATATTATTGCTAAATAAATATTGCTGCACAGAACTAGTATTGGTTTGCATAAATTATGGGTAAATCAAAAAACTATTTAGAAGATGGACTTATTTCAGATGAAAAGTTAAAGAATTCATTTTATAATTTTTTATATGAAAAACATTTTGATTGGGCTATAGTTATTGCAGCGTTTATTGCACCTCTTCCGTATCTATCAAGCAAATATTATTGGATTCTAATTTTAAAAGTCATAATCTTTTCTTTGCTGGTTTATTTTATATTTAGATATATAATAAACTGGAAAATGTTGCAATTATATTATAAGAAATATGAAAAAGCTAATGAACTAGTAGAATCTTTTATTGATAAAGAAAAATTAAAGAATAAAGAATTTGATAAATATTATGAATTCAATAAGGAATTTATTTTGGAACTTAGAAGTTTAGCCAACTCATTTCAAGAAAATAAAGATAACTCTACATTTCAAGATTTTATTCAAAACCATCCAGAAAAAGTCAAACCATTGGTAGACTTGCTAAACGAAGATTTAAGTCTAACAAAAACTTTTTTCGGCGTTACTATGAATATGTTAATCAATATTATTCATTTAAGAGAAATACCAAGAAACGAATTAAAAAATTATAGAAGATTTTTAATTATAATTTTATTGCTCTTTTTATTTTTTTTAATTTATACAATAGAAATGAGTTTTATATAATATTGAAAATAGAATCTAATAAACGCCTAGGCTCAAATTGATCTATTGGTATAATAGACTATTTTTTATCGGAGGATTTAAAACTTTTCAAATTATGTCTTAGTTTATTGTTATTCTTTAGAATGATTTTATTTATAAATAATTTCTGTTTATATAGAAATGGTGATAGAATCGAAAAAATTTCGATTGCCCGCCCATTCGTTATTAAAAAACTTTCTACAATTCCACCTCCTGAAAATGAAGATAAATTATTTCAATTGCTCGATAAGTTTAAGGACTTCCCCACTTTTGAGTTTATTATTAAATCAATGTTCTCTCAAACTTTCCAGTAAATAGGGATAAGTTCAGTTAATGTAGTCTTTTGGAGTTAAAGTAAAATAAATTGGATTTGCAAATCAACAAAAGATTGACCGAAGAATTCAATCTTGTAGTAATGAAAATATTATTCTGATCATAACGAAGGATGACAATACTTATCAAATAAAGTTGCTTCACTTAATACATATTAATAAAAGTAAAAATATTCTTTGCCTTTTTATTTAATTTGATCAGCTAATAAATAGGTTTTCATTAATTTTCATTTAAGCAAAATTTTTTATACATTTTGCACCCAAAAATTGGAGATTTAAAATGGCAAAACAACAGTCATTTGTTGATAAAGTAAAAAAATCGAAACCTACTCATATTAATGTAAAAGTAGTTAGAACAGTCAAAACCGCAAATGGTACATATAAATTTCAGGAAAGATTTGTAAAGTTAGATGATATTAGCAAGATAACAGAAATTAAATAATTCTCTTTTTCTATTCTGTATCTTAAAATCTATTTCCCTTTAAACAACAAAATTGTTTATGAATAAAAAAGCCACTTCCAAAAGAAGCGGCTTTTTATTTTAAATTAGTCCGACACTACTTCTATGGCGGGATTTACTTCTCTTTTAAGTAGGTTTTCAATCGCAATTAATGTACCTCTTATAGAACTCGGACAACTTCCACATGCACCTTGATATCTAATTTTTAATGTATAACCTTCCAGACCTCTAATTTCGAGACCACCACCATCACCTGCCAGTGCAGGTCGAACTCGAGTATCAATAACTTCATTAATTTTTTTAAGTAATTCAGTTTCTTCTTCTTTGCTTATTTGAAATGTTTCGCTTTCAGGTGGAATCAATGATTTATCAAATTTTTTTATGAAATCTACAAGTGGGCGTTGTATCTGTGCCCATTGTGCAGATGGCTCTTTTTCAATAGTGATAAATTTGTCCATATAAAAAACAGAAACTACTCCTGGAATTTCAAATATTCCTTTTGCAAGAGGATCTTTTTGAGCTTCTTCTTTACTGGAAAAATTTCTTGCTTCTTTTTGTAATAACTTTTCATTAAGTATAAATTTTAGTGCCTGTGGATTGGGAGTCAAATCAACGTCTTCAATGAATAACATATCTAATTCCTCTTTTTTATTATAAATTTTAAAAGGTTTGGTAATTCTTCTATAATTTACAAACAATCTTAGAAAAAAAATAATTCCATTTCAAGTTTTTAATTATTCTCTCTATTATCAAGAACAATGACAAATTCACCTTTTAAATTTTCTTTTTCAATTACTTTAAATATTTCTGAAACTTTACCTCTGAAAATTTTTTCTGTTGGAAGTGTTAAATCAAAAGCTAATGCAATTTGAGTATTATCACCAAAAATATTTTTAATATCAGATAATATTGATTTCAGGCGATAAGGAGTTTCCATCAATACAATTAGTTCTTTAATAGATTTTAGTTTGGTTAATTCCTTCTTGCGTAATTCTTTTTTAGGAGAAATCCAGCCAGCATAATAAAATTTATCTAATTTAAAACCTGAAGCAATTAAAGCAGGCAGTAATGAATTTGCCCCTGGGATTGGTATAATTTCTATATTTGAATTAATACATAATTGAACTAATAGATGTCCAGGATCTGAAAAAAGTGGTGTACCACAATCAGAAATTAATGCTGCAGATTTACCATCTTTAATTTTTTGAAATAACTCAAATGATGCTTCTTTTTCGTTGTGTTCGTTAAGAGAGAAAAGTTCTTTTTCTATTTTATAATGAGATAATAATCTGCGTGCATCTTTAAATTCTTCACAGATTATAAAGTCAACTTCGTTTAATATTTTTAATGCACGGAGTGTAATATCATCATAATTACCAATAGGTGTTGAAACTACATATAGTTTTGATGCCATAAATTCCTCTGCATTAAATGCAGAGTTTATTCATTTAAAAATGTATTTATTCTTTGAGATAATTCTGAAAGAGATACAAGTACCTTTTCGCCAGTCTTTCGAATTTTTATTTCAACATTACCATTTTTCAAATTTTTCTCGCCAACAATTATTTGTAAAGGCATTCCAAGTAAATCTGCATCATTAAATTTAAAACCAGCACTCACATCTGTTCTGTCATCATAGATTATTTCAAATCCATCTTTTTGTAGATTAGTGTATAGTGATTCGCAAGTATCTCTAATTTCAGGATTTTTCATATTCAATCCAATTAAGTGAATATCAAAAGGTGCAAGAGGTTTTTTCCAGATAATTCCCTTATCATCGTAATTCTGTTCTATAAAGCATGCTAAAATTCTTTCGACACCTATACCATAGCTGCCCATTACAACTGGATGCTCTTTCCCATTTTCATCGAGATAATTTACTCCAAGTGCTTCTGAATATTTAGTACCAAGTTTAAAAATATGACCGAGTTCAATAGCTCTAAACACTTCTAAATTCGAGTTACAACGAATACATTTTTCTCCATTTTCTACTATTCTTAAATCAAAATATTCTATGTTTGGTACATCGCGAACTAAATCAATTCCACCAATGTGATAATCATTTTTGTTTGCACCACTATAAAGATTATTTGCATCTTTTAATAAATTATCTGCAATTATTCTGTGTTTAAATCCAATAGGACCAATTGATCCTGCATCGGCACCTGAAATTTCTTTAAGTTCATCTGGATGAGCTGGTCGTACATTTCCACCTAAAACTGTTTGAAGTTTAGTTTCATTAACTTCATCGTTACCAAGCATTAAAACTAAAACTGGTTTGCCATCATGTATGTAAATTCTCGATTTTGCAGTTTCATGTTCATCAATGTTCAGGAAAGCACATAATTCATCTATTGATTTTACATTAGGGGTATAAATTTCATAAAGTTCTTTGCTTTCACTATGTCTTTTTGCTGGAGTTGAAATAGATTGTGCAACTTCTACATTAGCAGCGTAACCACATTTTTCGCAGTAAGCGACCGTATCTTCGCCAGCCTCACTTTTAACCATAAATTCTTCTGATTTACTACCGCCCATTGCACCACTTGATGCACCAACTACAAAAAATTTTAAGCCACATCGTTCAAATATTTTTCTATATGCTTTGTCGTGTAATTCATAAGATTTATCCAGATCTTCAAAAGATCTATCCAGTGAATATGAATCTTTCATTATAAATTGACGACCTCTTATAACACCACTTTTAGGACGGGGTTCATTTCTGAATTTAGTTTGTATTTGATACCAGATTTGTGGTAAATCTTTATAAGATGTAATTCCACCTTTTGCATGCCAGGCAACAATTTCTTCGTGAGTAGGTGCAAGAACATAATCACGATTCTTAACATGAAACATTATATCACCAAATGCTTCTACTCTTCCAGTCTGTTCCCATATTTCTTTTGGATTAAGAGCAGGATAATGAAATTCCTGACCACCAATTGCATTCATTTCTTCGCGAATTATATCCATAATTTTTCTAAGTACTTTATAACCAATAGGTAACCATGTATAAATTCCAGCTGAAAGTTGACGTACCAATCCTGCACGTATCATTAAAATATGACTTGGAATTACAGCTTCTGCTGGTGTTTCTTTTAATGTTGGAATGAATGATTTACTAAATCTCATCTTTCTGTTATATTTTATTGGAAATTTAAATACAAAGATAAAGAATGTAATGGGTAATTAAAATATTGGTGTTTATTTTCTTTTTAATATAAAAAAGTTATAAAGAAGTGGAAAGTATTCCAATGCTTGATTGAACTGATGGTAGTGATTATTCATATTGTAATGAAATATTTCAATTAATCTATTAATTGTGATTTATCCATTACTAAAATTATTTGTGTATACTATTGAATTGAGATAAGTAATTTATTAAAAGCAGTAAGTTAAATACGAATAAGCTTTAACACATATTTTGTAAATATGTATCATCTAAATAGGAAGACAACAAAATAATTTATCCTCATAATTTTTAAATAAAATGTTAAGTAGATGATAACTTTTTGTTTAGAAATAAATTATTTCTCTAATCCGTTTAATTCAAATACAATAATTGAGTTTGAACTCGCAGTTATTTCTAATGTTAAACTTGAGTTATATGATGTATTGGGGAGAAAGTTAAGAACAATTATTTCAAATGAACTTCAAGCTGGAAGACACCAGTTTAGATTTGATGCTGCTGATTTACCAAGTGGAATTTACTTTTATGTTTTATCAACTAATAAATTTATTGAATCAAAAAAGATGATGCTAATTAAATAGTACCAAATAGTTCACAAATCGAAGCGAATCCATTAAACATTGAGGCATATTAAAAAGTCATTAATGTTTATTGAAGAAAAAAATGTTTTTGAATATAGTTAATAAAACAAGTTGATAATTATTAAATAACTATCGACATAATTTTTAAGTGCTGCTTGTAATTATAAGCAATAGTTTTTATTAAAAAACAGTGAAATTGAAACTCTCAACAAAAGATAATCTAAGGATTAAAGTTACTGTTAATGAGTCAAAAAGAAATCAATGATGTATCAATTCTAAAGCAAGTTAAATAGAAAGAAATTTACAGTTAAAGCTTCAAGGACAAATGTATTTCAGAGATATAGACCATTAAATAGGTTCATAATTGCTGGTTTAGTGTATTGTTTCCTTAATTCAATAAGTTATTTAAAAGAAAAATCAATTAAAGTACTAATTGGTATAAGTATAATGGAAGTAGCTTTTACAAAAAAAATTGAAGAACTCCAGTGTGGATTTTTCTTAATTCAATTGTGATGAAATAATATTCATAGACATTATATAGAGTATATATAGAGACGATAAAATTTGATTTAGTAAGATTATCAATTTTATCAAAATTTATATCTGATACGTTTGTAAAAAATTAATCCCTTTTCATTAAATCTCGCCTAATTTATGATTTTAGTTTTAATTTGTCATTGCTGAAGATTCTATATTTCATTCTTAATTAACTGAACCAATTAAAATATCTCGTTTAATTATTCAGTCCTATCTTATAAATTGCCCATCAAAAGTAATGAATTTAATTACTCATAATGGAATTACATTGACTAATTTAGCTTATGACTGCATAGTTGATGCGTTCAGAAAAAATAAAGGTCATAAATTTTGTTCAATAAAGAAATTTTAAACTCATTAAAAAATGATATTACTTTAAATGAACCAATAACCTTTTTTTATCTTACAAAAATTTTCTAATAAAAATGCTAATGCCCAGTTATCGAAATTGTATGATCAAACTAACACAATTGGAGCTAAAATTTTGAGAAATATCAAAGATACAATTAATAATTCTAATCAATTATTTATTTCAAAAGATTTGAAAGGATTAAAGATTGAGGAAAAGAACTATTAAAGGGAGATTAACAAACCTGATTATCCCATCGAACAATATGAAAGTGATGAAGATTCTTTACTTTCAAAAATTGATAGTGATAGTTCTGAAGAATATGAAATTCAAGACATTAAATAGAAGGTAGAACATTTTACTAAAGAAAAAATTATAATCAGTTATTTTCTAAAAGGTACTCAAACAAAATAGTAGATGAATCAGTTTTTTCCCATAAGGATATTATTACCGATTGGTGTGCTGGCATTACGTCAAATAATTTTATTTATGAGTACTTAAAAAAGTACTTTAATATCAGCATAATTATCGAACACAAGTTGAATATCTTGTCAAATTTACACAAGGTAAATTAGCAAACTGTAATTTAAATGAAATATAGTTTTCTGAATCATTTAATAAAATGTGTTAATTATAAAGGATTTTTCTTTGATGATGCATATTAATGATGGTGACTTAGAGATATATTTTCTCAATAGCCCTGAACTATCTAATGAAAAAATTGATTTTTATTCAGACACATATTTCTAAGTGTTATGTTTGTTATGAAAATTATAAAAAATGAATGAGTATTATTATATATCCAAACTAATATTAATTCTTTAGAAAGCTAAGACGAAACTTTAGTAAGTAAAATGCTTAACTCTAAATTTCTGCTTGAAAAAAATAAATTATTGAATGAACATAACAGAGTTGTTAAAGTGTTTGAGGGAGAGTGTAAAATTTTTGAGGTAAGAAAGAATTCATTGGTAAGTAAATTAATAGAATTAATAAGAACTTATCATTATCAATTTGCAGGTTTAGTGACTTTTATGGTTATAATTATCGTGCTTTTTATTATCATCAAAAAGCCAGATATAAAATATATTGATCCAACATTGGTTGTTATTAAAAACAATGTACTTTATGCTTACAACGGGATGGAAGATTTAATTTGGAAAAAAGTTGTACCTGGTATATGTGATTATGCAACATATAAACCTTATGATATCCAGAAACAATTTACACTCATAAGAGAATTATTGCTAAATGATTTAGATAACAAAGGTATAAATGAACTATTATTAACTGGTAATTATACCAGGATAAGATTTTACTTCAGATACACTTTACTGTTATAGTCCAGATGTAAAAATAAAATCAAGTATAGTTGTGCTACATTCAAAAGTCTAAATACACAAGGATGGAAAAATTCTTCGTGATATATATCCAATTTTTTTATTAAATATATATCCAAAATAGAAAAGACTTTATAATAGTAAGCACAATGGATGTCTCGGAAAAATTATTTGAATCAGATTTCAAAACCAGTGTAGTTAAACAAGAATTTTATAATTCAGAAGACATTTTTACTGTAAAGTTTTTGATATAGATAAGTTATGAAGAATTAATAGGTGGAATTGATAATGCTTTCAGTAGTGCTTTTGTTACAGAGTATGAACCAGAAAAAGTGAGTGGTTTAAGTACTTCAAAGGATATTTATTATTCCTGATACTTTATAAAAAAATTCCGCATTAAAGTATATTATTGTACTTACTTCAAGTCATAATAAAGTTGTGGGTAAGGCTGATTATAATAAGGTTGAAGATTTTTTTATTTCAAAAGAAGAAAAAAACATAACAGCTTATATTTAGGAAACTCCAGGTGATGGTTTTGATGATGATACTATTATCTTGTACAATTTTGATTTGCGACAGAATATTCGTGGGCAGTAGGGAGATAATTTTATAGCAAATTACAATCGCTTATTAACTGAATGCAAAGTTAAAGAACCACTCGATAGTAATTATACAAAAAACTTGATCTTAGGGTAAGACATCTTAAATAGATTACCTATAAGGTTTATAAAAAATTATTTATGTTCATTAAATTAAAAATAATAACAAACTCTCTTTCTAAAATTTCTTTTATAAATTCAATTCATTAAAGGTAAGTAAAATAGTTGTATAAGGATTTGTTTAGAAAGATATTTAATATTTCCATCCGCAAGTAGTTTTTGATTTTAAAAAATTCTATGAGAATTGAAAATATGTTGTTATAAATCAATCTCGGGATATTTATGAGCAATGTTTTAATATATAAAAACAGAAATTCCAATTGATCGGCGTTCATATACAAATTCAGTAAATTTCATTATTAATACTTTTTTAGAATCATTCTCAAATTACTTTATATTATAGTTAATTGTTCTCCTTTTTGTGTGTTAAAATAAAAGAATAACAACCTTTTTAAAGCTATAGTTTGATCTATATCAAATCTTTTTAGCTACTATTAAAAAAATCTAAATATTTTTCTGCAAAGATGCCTCACTGTAGTAATATTATTGTAACAAATAGGGAGGGTTTATGAAATATACATTAAGAACTTTTTTGTTAGTAATATTTTGTACTTCTATTCTATCAGCTCAAACTTTCAAAGTTATCGTTAATAGATTTGAAGATCGAACAGGAAGAATCTCTAAAACTGAAGGAGAAGTAAAAGCAAGTTCTCAAGTAGGAGCAATTGCTGGAAGAACTGGAGAATCTTCAATTGGTGGTGTTGCCGCAGCAAGTGGGCAAGCAAGTGGATCGCGTCTTGAATCAGAAAAAGGAGACCTTGGATATCAAGCATCTGATGTTTTTACAACTGAACTTGTTAAAACAGGTAAATTCAAAGTATTGGACTTTAGCTTGTTTGAAAGAAAATTAAGTGAAATACAAAGTGGAGATATTGTAGAAGCTGCAAAATTAATCGGAGCTCATTTTTTACTTTCTGGAAATATAAGTGAAGCTGGGATAGCTGAAAAAGGTGGTAGCATTTTAGGATTTGGTGGAAAAGCAGTAGAAGGTAAAGTAAGAATAAATATAACTCTTACTAATACAACTACTGGTGAAATTGTTCTTTCTGAAACTGCTCAGGGAACAGAAACTCAAGGTGGGGTTACTTTATTTGGAAGTGATGTTGGTGCTAAAAAAGATTTAGGACTTCTTCTTTCTGCGGCATTAAAATCAGCTGCTGATAGCTGTGTAAAAAAAATTGAAAAAGTTGTTGGCGATTTATCTAATTATCCAATCGAATGTGATGTTGCATTAAGTGAGGGCATTGTTTATTTAGGAAAAGGTAAAGACGATGGTATTTCTGTAGGTGATGAATTTGAAATTATTGGTGTTGGCAAAACAATTAAAATTGGTTCGAAAGTTATTGAAGAAAAAATTAAAAAAGGTATAATTCGTGTTAATGAAGTATCGCAAGATTACGCGACAGCTTTACCTAATGGGATTGATATTGTAGAGGGTGATAAAGCAGTAAAAATTGTGAAAAAGTAAAAAGTGTATACGAATGAAAAGCGTTTTTTTACTACTATTTTTCTTAGTACATAAGCGTGTTATAGCTGGTATAGGTGTAGTGTTAACTGCTCAAAAAGCTAAAGGGACTTGTATCTTTAATACTATAAATGTTGTTGGTATTGAGCATACTTATACTTGTCATTGTTATCCTCATTCTAAAAGTAAGATTGAATATTTTTGGAAAATCTTATATCAAGGATACATAATTCAATTAAACTTTAGACAATCTTTTGATGCTTCTGATTTAAGTAGGTTATCGAGTCGAGGCAAGTTATTATATAAAATTAATATTCTTATATCATTATAGCATCAACGTTGTATGGTTTTTTTATATGAATACTTTAAAATTATCTTAAACAATCATAATACAACGTAACATAACAACGTAGGGTATCTTATTATGTTGCTTTGCAACTTAGCTTAAATTTTTCGCGCGGCTCAAAATTTCAGATACACAAGTATGTATCATATTAATTGGAATTAATTGAAAACAATTTGAAAGGAGCAAAAATATGAAAACCATTTGTATGTTTTTTATCTCAATCTTTACTTTTTTCTCTCTTACTTTCGCTCAGGGAGGAAGAAATACTGAGTTGTATATTAATACTGGTTTTTCTTTACCATCTCAGCCAGAAACATTCTCCGACTATTGGAACACAGGCATTAATATCGGAGGAGGTTTGGGATTCCCCTTCTCTTCATCCCTTGTATTTGTTGGACGAGTAGATTACAACAACTTCTCGTTCGATGAAGAGGGATTTTTAAAAGACAATAATTTTGCCGGTTACGGGGTTAGCATCAGTGGTGGATCTGCATCTATAGTTACTATTACAGGGAATTTAAAAGCCAATTTGATTTCAACCCCAAATTCTGTATCTCCCTATTTTGTTGGTGGTATTGGTTACTTTAAAATGACAATTGATGAATTTACCATTTCTGCATTAGGAGAATCAGAGAAAGTTGAAGGAGATACTGAGTCAGCTTTTTCTGTATTATTTGGTGTTGGTGTTGATATACCAGCTGGTGAAACTATGAGTATTTATTTTGAGGGGAAGTATGGGATTGGATTCACTGAAGATGAGAGTAAAAAATATTTCCCATTGAATGCTGGAATTAAAATAAAACTTTAACTGTATCTACCGTATACGGAATATAACATACAAGCTTATAATGCTTACTTTTGAATGAGTAATTTGAAGGTTTGATCTATAATTATTTATCGAAAAAAATTTGTTCTTTTCATAATAGTAATAATCATAGTGTAATCTCTCAGAATATTAAATATTAGATGTTTTTCAGCTGGGAGATAAGATTAAGATAAAGATATCAAAAGACATATTAAGATTAGTAGTAAAACTTGCTTTTGCGATAGAACTTTACAGAAAGAACATCTATACCCAATTAACTCTTGGGTTACGAAAACGCAAAGAACTTTTAATATTTAATTGCGAATTAAGTTTAGTAGTTGCAGTACTTTCTGGAGAATGAGTGGTAGACTATAGAGAATTGTTTATTAGATTAATAAAGCACTGACATTTATGATTGGTATTATAAAGGTTGATAAATCAACTAAGGATTTAAATTTGATTAGAGATGTGAATTAAAAACTTGATAGTTGTAAATGATTTTAAGTTTAATTGAGAAATAAGTTATGAAAATAATTTTTTATATAATAGTTGTGATTTTATCAATTGGCCAATATCATAAACTTGATGCCCAGACCAACATTAGTGGTAACATCTCAGCTAATACTACTTGGACTAAAAGTGGGTCTCCCTACATACTAACTGGCAACGTTTGGGTAATAGGCGGAGCCACATTAACGATCGAAAGTGGAGTGCAGGTCAACCTAGGAAATTACAACTTCCATGTTGGTTACTGGAGTAGTGAATCTGGTGTCTTACAAG
>NZ_JAYKGJ010000007.1 GCF_036860695.1 Rosettibacter firmus
AGTGGAATGATATTATGCAGACCCTATTTTTTTATGAAACAAAAATTAAATTACCAGAATGATATCCTGCAGCACAGTGCGGGATATTGTTCCTAAATAAATATTTCGATGCAGGATAATTAATAGTTATACTTACTTATTCTAGGTACAAATATATTGTTAAAATAAAAGGAAGTGACAAAAATGAAGAAAATTTTTGCAGCACTGGTTTTAATGAATGCGGAACTGCTAGTCGGGCAGCAAATTATAAAATTACTCAATAACGTACCCGAATCTTTTAAGAAAACATATCTCGAACAAAAACATGAATACAATCCTTTACATGTTGGAGATATGTGGCAGTACTATCTTCCTGATGATAAACGTTATGTTACACAACGAATAGTAAAAGATACTATTAATAACAATAAAAAATATTTTCTAAGAATTGTTGGAATAGATAATGGTCTTACAGAAGATACTTTATTGTGGGAAAGGTACGATAGTTTAACAGCTACTACCTATACATTTGATGTTAATGACTATAATAATGATGGTAATAGGAACGAAGAATTTTTAGTTGACAGTCTCGATGCCGGATTTTTTTCACGTTATCAATCCTATAAATTCTTTTTTAAATCATGGGGATACCCTGTAGTAACAGCACTTATTCAAGATACCGGTTGGGTGGAAGTATGGGGGGATACTGTGCAATTCAAATTAGTAGGATATGATAATATTTTTACAACCGAGATGATTGCTGATAAATATGGACTAATTAGCTTTTGGACAGAATCACCCGCAAGATATTTAACTGGGGCCATAATTAATGGTAAACAATACGGAACTATTGTATCTTTTAAAAAAGAGATTAATACTTCACCGGAAGATTTTGGACTTGAACAGAATTATCCAAATCCCTTTAACCCATCAACAACTATAGAATACAATCTACCAATAAGCGCTAACATAACACTAAAGATATTTAACATATTAGGAAAGGAGGTGGGGACATTAGCGAAAGGATACCGGCAAAGAGGTAAACATAAAATTATTTTTAATGCCCGCAACCTGCCGAGCGGAATATACTTTTATACTTTGTACACGAGTTCTAAAATAATTATAAAACAAATGTTATTAATAAAATGAAAAGGTTAGTCATGAAAAACTTTCTACTTTTATTTTTGTTATTTCAATTGATGCTTATAACGAACTATACTTATAATTCAACAGACGGATGCGGTACAACAGGTTCTATAACAACAAACTCAATTCCAACATCCGGTACAATAAAGGTGTTTGTAGTCTTTGCTCAATTTAAAGACGATTCCCAATCCAGCACTGAATGGCCTTTAAACACATACCCTTCCTTGGCAAACGATTTTGTCAGTTCTAACGGAAGCGGGCCTTTTGCATATAATAATTTATCTCAATATTATTATTCCATGTCAAACGGCGCTTATCAAGTTGAAGGGGATGTCTATAACAGTCTGCTGATAACTAATCAAAATGAAAGCTATTATAGCAGTATCGGAACGGCAAATTATGAAATACTAACAAGAGTAGCCGCCGATCCTACTGTTGATTTTTCACAATATGATAATTTGAATGGAAACAGTTTTGGTCATGATGGTAAAGTAGATTTTAATATATAGAAACTCTACAACTTCATTGTTTAGTCCATATGGTCAATCATACACTGCGATAGCACATCTTGAATTAAGTAGTACTATTTATACCGATGGGGTTAGAATTGAAAGCGGGGGTTCAGGTTTAAGCGGTATTGGTTCTGGCGTACAGCAAAGGGGCGGATTTAACGGAAGAGATTACTCGATGTATGTTTCAGCTCATGAGATGGGGCATTATCTCTTTGGGGGCAATCATATTTGGGGTGTCTCTAATCTAGCTCTTATGACTGGCGGTCCAGCCTGGAATGCAAGCCGTGGAATGTGTTCCTGGGAAAGACACTATCTAAATTGGATTAGCTATTCAGATGTTTCAAGTGACGCCTCTTCAACATTAACTGACTATATGAGTACCGGTTGAGTACTTGTTTCGGGCGCTGGCTCCTCAGAATACTTTTTAGTTGAAGACCGGCAACATTCAAGTCCTCATGATTTTGCAGGTGATAATGGCATATATATTTATCATGTCACAAATGCAAATTCATTTCCGCCTAATATAACCGCAGATTGCGCCGACGGGAATTGGAACTTTACATTTACACGAGCACTCTAACTATAACACGTACAACCCCGAATCCATCCGATAATAACGAATTAAATTATTCTTACCCTTATGGCGGAACAACCTACGCATGTTACCGACCCGTTTATCCTACCGATGCTATGTGGGGTGATTCTTATGATGCTTTCGATCAGACCTACAATAACGTATTTTCTCCAGTAAGTAATCCACGGTCAATAAATAATGCGGGAGTTAATTTTACAATTGAAACGACTGGTTCAAATAGTATAGCCGTTTATTTTACTAATCCCTATGCAGGTTCTCCCTCCAAGCCGCAAAATTTCCATCGTATTTCTTTGGTGGATAATCATCCTACACTCCAATGGGATTTAAATAGTGAACCCGATATCGCTTCATATAAAATTTACAGGAGTTATGATAATTCTCCTTTTTATATTGCGGGTGCTGTTTCCCACCCATCAAATACTTTTGTCGATGTTAACGTTGATTATACAAAGCCAATCTGGGATAAACCGGTTAAATATTACGTTGCTGCTGTAGATAATACAAATAAATATTCTGTACCAAGTGATCAGGTTGAAACGATCGGCATAATGAATCCTCTTCCTAAGATTAATACTGATGATTTAACTAATACTAAAGCAGTTGATAATTTTGAATTGCTTAGTAATTATCCAAATCCTTTTAATCCTTCGACTAGAATAACTTATTCTTTACCTGAGGCAAGTTTTGTAACATTGAAAGTATATGACATACTTGGAAGAGAAATAGTAACCCTTGTTAATGAAACAAAACCATCAGGCAAATATGCAGTTGAATTTGATGCATCTAAATTACCAAGTGGTACTTATATCTACCAATTGACTGCTGGAAATAATCAAACAATTAAAAAAATGTTATTGCTCAAATAAGTATCATTTTTGTGAAGGCA
>NZ_JAYKGJ010000008.1 GCF_036860695.1 Rosettibacter firmus
GAATGGATTCGGATAATTACTTGTTGTCAAAACGAATTCTTCATGTTTTGTCGATTCATTATCATTTACCATTTTTTCATTTAGAGAAGCATCATACTGATTACCCAAGAGTATTTCACAATCGGTTAGCAACTCATCTTCAGGAAATTTTTGTTTTAGTTCTTCGTAATAATTTGAAGCTGAATCCCCTGGCTGTTTACACAGTAGTGGAATTCTTCGTAACCGGACTGCCCGTAAAGGGCGAAAAACGGAATAAGCAATAATAGTAAGGCACATCTTGAGAGTTTCATAAAGCACCTCGTGGTTTAGTTTTACTATTTTAGATAAGTTAGTTTTTTAACGGAGAACCCGGAGGATGTATTTAATACTACAAGATATACGCCGCTTGATAAACCGGATGCATTAAAAGCTGTTTTGTGTCTGCCGGCTTGTTTTATGGCGTTTAATAATTCCTTTACCTTTCTTCCCAGTGTATCATATATAGTTATGCTTATTTTACTTTCTTTATTTAATTCATATTCTATTGTTGTTGTTGCGTTAAAAGGATTGGGATACGGGGAATACAACTTAAAACTTGATGGAAGTGAAAGAGATTCATAGTCCACTGAAACCGGGATACCGTTTTCATCTATTAACATATGAGAAACATAAACGGTTTGTTTGTCGTGATATGTAGCAACAAAGAAAAGTGTTTTTCCATCAGCAGTGATTGTGGGGTATGCTTGTCCTCGTTTAGAATATTCCCTAGTAAAATAAAGTGTATCTGCTTGATAACTAATATTGAGTACATATGGGCGAGTATAATCTGAAGAATTTGCTTTCTTATAGCAGACTACTAAATCCTCCTTCAAATAGTATCTACCATCAAGGGTAGTATCCGGCTGCGTGGATAAATAATAAACTTTGGATAAATCTTGAGTTGTGGTTATGCCATAGTCTGAAGAGAAATTTAATCCTTCGCTGGGGAAGTCCTTCACTGTATTATATTGTTTGGTTGTATTGTTATAATAAGAAATATAAGAGGCATTAGGCCTGGTAAATATTATCGTCGTGTCATCCGGAGCAGTTACGCCTGATATTCCATAATAGGGAATATTTACTTCAGGCCCACAGTTAACCGGTTTTCCCCAATCATTTTTAAAACTATCCCAATCACTGTAATACATATGCCATAACGAGCCCATCAACCACGTATAAAACAATCTCTTTCCGCTTGGCGTTATTGCCGGCGTTTGTACAAAATAATCTATATTTATATGTGAACCCAATTTATACGGTGTTGTCCAGCCAGTATCGCTCAGTTCTGTCACTGCTATTCCCGCAACAGAAATGTATAAGGTTTTTCCATCTGCGCTTACTGAAATCCCGTCAACACTTCCAGCCCAGTTGCTTATTGCTTTTATTTCTTCAGGTTTACTCCATACTTCTGTTGCTTGTGGATACTTTTCTCGTGTCTGGGCTAAAAGCATGATTGGTATTACGAGTAAAATTATTATACGTTTCATAACCATCTCTCTTTATAATTGAAGAATAGTATAAAGAACTTTTTCAAATTACATTTTTATGGTAATAGATAAATCCTAAGAAACAGTACAGAAATTTAGAGCCATGATTTTTCATTAAGTAAGTATAACGATTATTTAATCCACTAATAAATATCATCCTCTAAAATGATATCCGCCTAAGGTGGACAAGTTTACCAGCATTTTGTTATTTTTAATTAAAATTCTCAATTTCTTGTTTACTATCACTCTTACCTAAATTATACTGTCTTATTATTAATCAAATAAGAAATAATTTTTATATGAATAATTGTTTTTCGATTTTCTGTTTGAGGATTTATGATAGTTTGTGAAATATTTTTCTGCCCTCTAAGCAAGCAATATTTCCTTTTGCTTTCTGGTTACAACTTAAATCTATTTTTCACTATAGTCAA
>NZ_JAYKGJ010000009.1 GCF_036860695.1 Rosettibacter firmus
AAACATTAATGTTAATTAGTGGCTAAAATATTTTTATTGACTATAGTGAAATATAGATTTAAGTTGTAATCAGAAAGCAAAAGGAAACGTTACTTGCTTAGAGGGCAACGAAATATTTCATCAGCAGTTATAAATCCTCAAATAAAAAATTAAAAAACAGTGATTGATTATTCATATAAAAATATTTCTTTTGATTAATGAATGATTGACAGAATAATTTAAGTAGGGGAGATATACGGTCAGAAATTTTTGATTTTGACTAATAATAAAATGCAATTGGATATCATTCCAAAGAATGATATTTATTGGCAGGTTAAATAATAGTTTTATTTAATAAAAATTGGTGAAAAAATGAAGAAGATTATTCTATCAATTTTATTGGTAGTTGTTCTTATTTATGGTTGTAGTGAATCAACTAAAAATGAATCAGAAAGATTAGTTAAAAGATCAGATAGCTTAAAAAATGTAACAAAATTGCAAAATTTTTTAGCACAAAAAGGTACACTAATAATCAAGGATTTTTATAAACTTGGAAAGATTTCTGGGCTTTATTGGACGGATATGAAATTTGATGCAATAGTATTTTATGAGCCTGGTAAAGAAGAGGAAAGGGTAAAGGGATTAAAAATTGAAGTTACTGAATTAAAAACTTATGGAGAACATTCAGAAGCAGCGTTTTTAGATTTGGAAGAATTAGAAAGTTTATCCAAAGCACTTCAGTATATGACGACTCTGAAAGAATATTGGAAGGACAAACCCAAAGAATATACTGAAGTTATTTTTGAAACTAAGGGGAATTTTAAAACTGGTTTTTTTAAACGAAAAGATGAAATTCAAGCTTTTGCTTCTTGTGGTTATGGTAGTGAGGTTAATTGTTTTTTCAAAGCTACAGATGAATTACTCGGTATTAAAAATAAAATTGATGAAGCAATTACTTTATTAAAAAAAAAGTAATTCTTCTTTAGTTAAATATAACCAGCCACTCATATAGATCCTTATTTCCGATGGCGAGCGCTTGCTATAGTAATTATAATTGGATTTTAGAATAGTTTTTTATGGAAGTTGGATTTAGTTAATAAAGCTGATT